>DASPMK010000065.1:0-10619 GCA_035627075.1 Azospirillaceae bacterium | reverse complement strand
CCGCCGGAAGAACCGCCGCCGGAAGAGCCGCCAGCCGAGGAACCGCCGCCGGATGCCCCTCCCGACGGGTTGCCGGATGCCGGAGGGGGGCTGCCGGAACCGGCGCCGGCCGACGATGCCGAAACAGCGGCGGCCGAACTGGCAAAGCTGGTGTCCAGGGAGTTTCGCGCGGCATGGATGCCGGTGACGACGGCTGCTGAGATCAGCCCGACCAGCATCGAATATTCGACCAGCGTGGTGCCTCGATCATGGCGGGGCAGATGGAGGAACAATGCGGGCAAACCCTTTTTCATGACCGGGCCTTTCCTTCGATGGGAAGGGGAACGTGGCCCTGAATCACTGCCCGAGATTCCGGTGGAAAGCAAAATCGGGAAGGGTTTAGATCCATCACGCCCCAGCCGATGCGGTCGACCGGCATCGGAAGATGGCCATATCGATGGGGGTAGCTGGACCGTGGGTCCTGTCAGTCGGCCTCGACATCGGGCGGGGAGATCGGGAAACGGACGATGAAGGTCGTCCCCTTGGCGGGATGGCTGTCCACCTGGATGGTCCCGCGCAGCATCTGGACCACGATGTTGAAGACGATGTGCAGTCCCAGCCCGCTACCGCCCTCATTGCGCTTGGTGGTGAAGAACGGGTCGAAGATTTTCGACAGGTCTTTGGGTGGAATGCCGCAGCCATCGTCGGAGTAGCGCAGTTCCACCATTTCGGAACCAAGCGGGGCCGCCGCGATGTGGAGTTGGCCCGCCCGACCATCGGGGTAGGCGTGCAGTGTCGAGTTCACCACGAAGTTGGTCAGTACCTGCGACAGGGCACCGGGATAGCCATCGACCACCAGCCCCTCCGGCCCCGACACCGTAACCCGGTGTCCCGCCTTGCGTAGCGTCGGGGTCAGGCTGTGGACCACGTCTTCCGCGTAGCGGCGCAAGTCGAAAAGCCGGCGCTTTTCGCTCGTCTGATCGACGGCCACCTGCTTGAAGGACTGGATCAGTTCGGCGGCCCGTTGGCCGTTGGCAAAGACCAGGGCCGAGGTTTCCCGGGCGGTCTCAAGATAGGTCGCCAGATCGGCCCGGCGCACCTGCCCGGCCTCGAACAGGGTGGCGATCTGCTTGGTCCGCTCGTCAAGCAGGGAGGCTGCGGTGATGGTGATGCCGACGGGCGTGTTGATCTCGTGGGCCACGCCGGCCACCAGGCGGCCGAGGGAGGCCATCTTTTCCGCCTGGACCAGGCTGCCCTGGGCGACTTTCAGGTCGTCGAAGGCCCGTTCCGTCTGCTCCTTGGCGGCCTGGAGCGCCTCGGTGCGGCTGATAAGCTGCTCGACCATCTGGTTGTACGCCGTGATCATGCGGCCCAACTCGTCGTTGGACCGCCAGTCCACCGGGCGTCGCGAGCTGCCGGCGGTGACGCGTCCCATGGACTCGACCAGCGACGCCAGGGGGCGGGTGATGGTCAACTGGAAGGCGATGAGAACCGCCGCGATCATGCCGGCGATGACCACGGCGATCAGGGTCAACTCGGCCAGCAAGGTGTCCCGCAGTTCTTCCTCGATATGGCGGGTGGTGTAGACCAGGGTCAGGGCGCCGATCTGCTGGCCCTGGATGTGCAGAGGTTGTTCGATGCGGCGATCCGGCGGATATTCGAGCATGCAATCCGGTGTCGGTTCACTGACATGGCGGCCACTGACCGTGTCGCTGGCCTCGACGCAGGTCAGATGGCGGGATGAGAGCAACACTTTGAGAAGCCGATGAATGTTTTCGAGATCGACCATCCAGACGATCTCGGCCATCGCCGGCGTGTGATTATGCGCCAGGACTTCCAGATCGCCGACCAGCTTCCGGCTGAGTTCTTCTTGCCGCGCCTGATAGAAGGCGCCGGCCAGGGTCAAGGCCAGGGCCAGGACGAACGGGAGAAGGATGACGACGAACTTGACCCAGAGATGGCGGAGGGATCGCCAGGTGCGAATCATCCTGGGCTCACCGACAGGTTAAAGGCTGCAACCGCATGAGGCACGGGGTCCCTGAATCCCTTTCACAGCGGACAGGCGAATAACCCTGCCGCATTCGTCGGGACTTTAACTGAATGACTTGACGTTGCCAATCTCCGGTAGTGTCTCGGTTTGAATTTCTGCTTTCAATTCATGGCGGTCGTTACTGAGGTATACGGGGAGATGGATGACGAGGGAATCAGGCGCGCGTCGTCGATCGCGCCCGGCTGACGCAACCGGGCAACCTTGCTATTCTTGGTTCCGGCAGGCTCGCCGATCGCCGCGATACGCCGTCTTCCTCACCCCCGTCATCACCCCGATTCCCGCAGAGACAGGCTCCTTTTCGAGCCCTCCTTAAAGGCCCCGCCATGGATGACGCAGCACCACTCGGTGGCCTGTTCTTGACGGCTTTTCTCGCCGCGACGGTCTTCCCGGCCCAGTCAGAGGCCCTGCTTGTCGCCCTGGACCTGTCCGGGGCGCATTCGACGGTGACGCTGATCGGCGTCGCGACCAGCGGGAACGTGCTGGGGTCGGTGGTGAACTGGCTGTTGGGCCGGTACTTGATCCATTTTCAGGACCGGCGGTGGTTTCCGGTGAAGCGGTCGCTGATCGAGCGGGCCACGGCGTGGTACCGGAGGTGGGGGCTGTGGTCGTTGCTGCTGAGTTGGGCACCGTTCATCGGCGATCCCTTGACCGTTGTGGCGGGCATTTTGCGTGTCAACGCGTGGGCTTTTCTGACTCTTGTCACAATCGGCAAGGCGGCACGTTATCTGGCGATCACCATGATCGTGTGACGCCCGGTAGGATTTTGCGCTTGGGTCACGGTAAACTGTCGTCCTGCGCGGGCTTGCCCCGCGTCTCCGCGCCGGGCCGGATCAAGTCCGGCCATGACGACGGTGTGAAGGCCCGGATATCATTGGGCATCTTCTCGGACAGGCTCTAATCACACGAAGGGAAAGACCAGCCCCATGACGTTGTGTTCCTGCAACTCCGGCCAAAATTTCGAGGACTGCTGCCACCCGCTGCTCGATGGGACGCCGGCTCCCACCGCCGAGGCTCTGATGCGGTCGCGCTACACCGCCTTCGTTCGGCGCGATGTCGACTATCTTGAGCGTACCAACGCGCCGGAGATCCGGGCGGCCTTCAATCGCGCCGACGCCGAACGCGCCGTCCGGGAGTCGGAGTGGAAGGATCTGGAGGTGCTGGCCGTCACCGGCGGCGGCCCCGAGGACGAAACCGGCGACGTGGAATTCCAGGCGCTCTGCCGACGGCGGGGCGAGTGGGTCCGCTATCACGAACTGGGAAGCTTCCGGCGCGACGACGGGCAGTGGTTCTACGTGAAAGGGAAACTCGACCCCAAGACTTCCGGGCGGCGCCCTGCCATGGCGGGTCGCAACGAGCCGTGCCCCTGTGGTTCCGGCAAGAAATACAAGAAGTGTTGTGGCGCCTGAAGCCATGGAACGGCGTTTCACCTGTACGGCTTGCGGCAAGTGCTGCTTTGGGGCGCTGCCCCTGACGCTCGACGACGCCCTGGCCCACGCCGGCCGCTTTCCCCTGGCCATGATCTGGACGCCGGTGCGGCAGGGAAGCAAGGCGTTCGACCTGACCGCCCGGCTGGGCATCACCGTGCGGTTGCCGAACCGCAAGCAACTGGCGGTGCAGATCGCTCCCACGGCCTACATTCCGCCATCGCTGCCGTGCCCGGCGCTGAACCCGGAAGGCCGGTGCTCCATTCACGCGACCAAGCCGTC
The DNA here is from genome assembly GCA_035627075.1 of Azospirillaceae bacterium. GTDB lineage: Bacteria > Pseudomonadota > Alphaproteobacteria > Azospirillales > Azospirillaceae > DASPMK01. The sequence goes on along the minus strand of DASPMK010000065.1, from coordinate 6,884 downwards.
GCGGTGCCGGACCATGCCTTTTTATCCCTACCGCGAGGAGAAGGACCAAGCCGACCTGCTGATCCCGCGTCCGGGGTGGGCCTGTGATACGTCGGCGGCGGCGGCCGTGGTCTACCGGGACAAGGCCATCATCGACCGGGCGGATTTCGACCACGAGCGCCAGGATCTGCTGCGTCAGGCATCGGCCCTGCGGAGCTATGCCGAGGGACTGATGGCCATGGCGCCCTGGTTGGTGCAGGGACTGGTCCAAGCGGCGATGAAGCCGGTGGGGGGGCATGTCGTGGTCAACTTCGCCTCGTTCCTGTCCCGGCTCGACCCGGGCGAGGCGGCGGCGTTCGCCCGCCGTCAGCATCCAGTGCTGACCGACTTTGCCGAGTTGACCGCCGGGGAGGCGTCTCTCAAGGAATACCACGCGCGCTATACGGAATGGGCGAAAGATGTCGCCCTTCTCTCAGGCCCGGCATAGAAGCCACCCCCCACCGGCAAGGAGCGGGTGGGGGGCTTCAAAAACTTCTTCAGCTCTTCCGCACTCTCTTGCCCGCCGCGACCTGCACCCCGGCCAGTACCCCGGCCAGCCCGAGGAACAGCACGGCACCCCCACCCCAAACCCGGACGTAACCGGGCATGCCCAGGCTGGGGACAAGGGCGTAGACGGCCGCCAACGCCGCCCAGACGGCGGCGATGACCAGGGTCAGCAATAATTCTTCCTTCATGGCGATTCTCCGTTCAATGGCCATGGCCGCCGCCGAGAGTGATGATCGGCAGGGACTGGATCAACTGGAAGGCGATGATGGTGAAGACGTACAGGACGGCGACCAGGGCCGCGACCGACACCGGCCCGGTCCACGCGGGTGCCGCGCCAACGCCGCTCGATCCGGCGTTGAGGGTGGCGACCGGCGTTTCGGCCACGGCCACACGCCGCGACAGCAGGGTGCGGACGACACCGTAGACGCTGACGGAGAGGGCGACGGCGAACACCGTGGCGCCGACACCGACCAGAGCCATCAGCGCCGGCCACGCCGCCGGAGCCTGACCGCCGTAGCCCACGTCGAACACCCGGCGCGGCACGCCCATGAACCCGGCGGCGATGCCTGCCGCCCCGAACATGGCCAGGCCGACGGTGACGATCACCGGCATCCGCGCCAGCACCGCCGGGCGCCACAGCGCACCGCCGCCGAGCGCCGGGAGCATGACCATCAGGGCGGCCAGGAAGGTCTGGGTCAGCACGCCGACCGCGAAAAAGTGGAAGTAACCGGGCACGAAGAAGGTGTCCGACAGCATCGGCGCCAGTTTCTCCTGGATCAGGACGAAGGCGAAGGTGAGGCCGATCATCATGTTCACCACCGCCCAACCCATGTTGGCCATGGCCGGGTTGCCCCAGGGCAAGCCCCGCATCCAGCCGAACAGGCCCACGGCACCGCGTGCCCGCGTGCTGGCCTCCAGCGAGGAGACGATGATGGCGAACGCGGTCAGCGTCGGAACCGAAACGAACAGCGACAGCAGCGAGCCGACCACCCGGACACCCTCGGACAGGTTGGGCTCCAGGAACATGTGATACAGGCTGGTCGGCGGCACGAAGACCAGATACGCCGCGAAGACGATCTTCGACATCCGCGCGCCGTGGATCGATGTCACCCCGGTCAGGTGTTCGGTCAGCACGTACCACACCAGCACGGTCGCCATCAGCGGCAGGTAGTGCAGGTTGTGGAACAGGATGTGCCATTCGGTGCCGTGGTCGGCCGGGAACGGCCCGGCGCCAAGGGACCACAGCACGCCCGGCAGGAAGGCGTTGGTGGCGGCGATGGCGCTGACCACCAGGAAGCCGGCCCAGGCGAACAGGGCGAAACCGATGGCGGTGAACGCGTCGGCCTCGCCGCGCAGCCGGGGCTGGAGCACTGTGGCGATGCCGCTGGCCGCTACAGCCGCCAGCCCGGCCGAGAGCAGCAGGTAGCCCAGGGCGAAGAGGCCGACCGAGGGCGGATCATCCGTGCCAAGTTCCGGGCTGCCATCGTAGAGCAGCGGCGTGCCGGTCGCCGAAATCCACTCGCTGACGCCGAAGCCCGCCAGCATCAGGGCGGCGCCGAGCCACGCCAGCGGTCGCCATGCGAGGCCGCGGCCGTTCTCGGCCGCCGCCAGCACCAGCAACAGGGCCGCCTGGATCAGGTAGAGCCAGTAAAAGAAGACGGAGACGCCGTGCAGCGTCAGCACCCGATAGGCGTCCTCCGAAAAGAGGGCGAGTGTTCCGGCACGGGCCAGCGCGGTCACAAAGCCGCCGGCGAGGCCCAGCGCCAGCGCCAACAGGGCGGCGCCGAACAGGACCTTCAATAGCGCCTTGTCGGCCGTTGGCAGAGCGGTGACCCGCGCGGTCAGACGCGACGTCGCGCCGACCGGAGAAGCGGTCTTGGTCATTATGGTCATGGTTCCCTTCCTCCCGTCAGGCGACGACGACGCGGCCCTGCATGGCGTCGTGCGCCGGGCCGCAGTAGACGGTGCAGTACACGAGGTACTCGCCCGGCTTGGTGAAGGTGATCGTCTGTTCGGTGACCACGTTTGGTCGCAACCGGATGATCCGGCTGGCGGCGCCCAACTGGATCGAGGCGCCGTGGGTGATGTCGTCCGCCATCATGCGGAACCGATACGGCACCCCGGCCTTGAGGTGGAGGACGTCCGGGCTGTAGGTGAATTTCCGGGCCATCAGATAGACATCGACCGGCTTGCTCGGGGCGGTGGCCGCGCCGTGACCGTGGCCGGTGTCGTTGTGACCGTGCCCGGTGTGCGCGTTGCCCTCCGCGAGCGGGGCCACGCTGCCGTCCGGTTGGGCGTGCTTCTGGACGAAGAAGTCGTGCTCGAAGCGGAATTCCTCGGGCGACATGGCTGCCGAAGCCCCATGCCCCCCGGCACCGTGACTCTCCGGTTCCGGGGCTGCCTCAAAGCGGCCATGGCCCCCGTGGTCATCGGTCCGCGGCGTGGTGGCTTCCCTGGAGCCACCGAAGGGAAGCGGGGCGGCACCAAAGGCCGCCCAGGCGCCGTACAGCGAGACGGCGCCGAAGCCCAGCGCGGCGATGAAGCCGCGACGGGTCGTGAAATGCCTTTGCTCGGGCATGATGAAAATCCTCTGGTCGCGTGGTTCGGAATCGCGCGAGCGCCGCCGGAGAAGGCGGCGCGCGGCCGGGCACCGACGCGAGGCGTCAGGATGTGCGGCCGATCAGAGGCGGGGTTTCGGAGGGTACGGTTCCGGCGCGATGTCGCGGGCGCCGGGGATATTCTCAGGCCGGGGATGCCAGGACGTTTCGGTCATGGCCAGCGTGACCGTGATGACATGGTCCGCTGGAGCTTCCGCCGCCGGGCAGCACGGGGCCACGACCGCGAGGGCGGCCTTGTGGCTGTCACCCGGCGAGGGGACGGAGTGTGACGGCGGATGATGGGAGCCGTGGTGGTCCATGGAGTCGCCCTGCGCCAAGGCTCCGCCCGCCGCGCCCACCAGGAGCGCGAAAGCGAATGCCAGAACGGCGATGATGGGGCCAAACCGCTTCATGCCTGTCGATACCGCCACTGCCCGTGACCGGGCTCCACCCTTGATGATGATGGGGTTCCTGATCGGCGTCAACGATGGCCTTTGGGGGCTTGGCGCGTGGCTCCCTCCCCCGCATGCCGGCCTGTGCCCTCGGCGGCTTGGCGGAATGGCTTTTCATGGCTTGAAAGTCGCTCGGGCCATCCCATTTACCATCCAGACAGATGGTAAAGGGATGGATCAGAGATGGCCGGCAATGTGCATGAGATGCGACCGAAGGCGGCGGACAGTGAAAAGATCACCATCAATCTCGGCTACGTCGATCTCGGTCACATCGATCTGCTGGTGCAGGAAGGGGTCTATTCCAACCGCACCGACTTCATCCGCACGGCCATCCGCAACCAGATCGAACGGCACGGCGATATCGTTCGGCAGGCTGTAACGCGCAAGAGCGTCGATCTCGGCCTCCGGCACTTCAGCCGCGAGGATCTTGAAGCGGCACGGGATGCCGGGCAGATGCTCGACATCCGCGTCCTCGGGCTGGCCAGCATCGCCCAGGACGTCACCCCCGACCTCGCCCGCGCCACCATTGCCTCGCTCGCCGTTCTGGGAGCGTTGCACGCCAGCCCGGCCGTCAAAACCGCCCTCGCGGATCGCATCCAATGACGGCTCCGGCGTCCGCCGCCGGTACCTGTTTCCCAGCACGGAAAGCACCGACATGCCCCATGGTTTCCCCCCCGAAATGGCCGAGGTGGCCCGCCTCACCCGCGCCGGGCGCCTCAACGAGGCGACCGCCCTCATCCGGCGCCTTCTCCACGGCGGAGATGCCGGCGATCCGGCACGCACCGGCTCATCCCCCATCATCGACGTGGAGCCCGTCACGCTCGACCCGGCGGCCTCGCAACCGGCCGATCCCGCCGATCCCGCCGCCCCGTTCGCCACCCGGCTGCACGCCAAGCCCCGATCCGGCCTGGCTGAGACATTACGCGGCCTCGCCGCCCGGGGCATGTCGGCCGGTCTGAACCTGGAGGGAGGCGGCACTCCACGGCCCGCTCCCGATCCTATTCCGGAAGGCGCCACCTTCGTGGCGGCGTCCTACGCCGACGCGGCCGGGACACGGGCCTACAAGCTCTACGTCCCCAGCGGCCGTGGCGGCCAGCCGCTTCCCTTGGTGGTGATGCTGCACGGCTGCACCCAGTCGCCCGACGACTTCGCCGCCGGCACCCGCATGAACGCGCTGGCCGAGGAGCACGGCTGCCTCATTGCCTATCCGGCCCAGCCCGCCTCGGCCAACGCCCAGAAGTGCTGGAACTGGTTCAGCCCGGACGACCAGCGGCGCGACCGGGGCGAACCTTCCCTGATTGCCGGGATCACGCGGCAAATCATGCGCGAGCACCCGGTCGACCCGAGCCGCGTCTATGTCGCGGGGCTCTCGGCCGGCGGGGCGGCGGCGGCCATACTGGGGGCGGTCTACCCCGACCTCTATGCCGCGATCGGGGTGCATTCCGGTCTTCCCTGGGGGGCGGCCCACGATCTTCCCTCCGCCTTCGCCGCCATGCGCCAGGGGGCGGCCGGTCGCGGCCAGGGCGCCCGCGTCGTCCCGACGATCGTCTTCCACGGCGACCAGGACACCACTGTCCATCCGCGCAACGGCGCCGCGGTCGTCGCCCAGTCCACGGCGTCGGCAACCGGGGTGCGGTCGGTGGCGGAGCGCGGCCAAGCCCCCGGCGGCCATGCCTACAGCCGCACCGTTCACGCCGATCCCTCGGGCCGGGTGCTGTGCGAGCAGTGGACGATCCACGGCGCCGGCCACGCCTGGGCGGGAGGCAGCCCCTCCGGCTCCTACACGGATCCGCGGGGACCGGACGCGTCGCGGGAGATGCTGCGCTTTTTCCTCGGGCACCGGCAGCACGCCGGCATCGGGCGTTGAGCCTGCCGTCCTGGGCCGTCCCCTGCCATCAGGCGACCACCGGCTCCATGGCTCGCGCGATCGCCAGCAGGCGGCGGTCGTGGCCGCGCCGGCCGACCAGCATGGCGCCAACCGGCAGGCCGTCGCTGGCGCAGGGCAGGGAGACGGCCGGACGGTCGAGGAAGTTCCAGATGGACGGGTTGCGCAGCACCAGCAGGTTCAGCCGGGTGTACGCGTCGTCCATCACCAGTTCATCGAAGCGCGGCGCCACCACCGGCACCGTCGGCATCACCAGGGCATCGAAATCGGCCGTCGCGGTGTCGCTCTCCCGCATCAGCGCCGCACGGGTTTCCAGAAGCTCGACGTATTCGGCGGCCGTTTGTTCGGCGCCGCGCAGGATGCGTACGCGTACACGCGGGTCGTACGCGCCACCACGCCGCGCCAACAGGTCGCGGTGCCACGCGAACGCCTCCGGCGCCGGGAAGCCGCCCTTGGCGTTGGCCCCGGCCAAGCGGGCCAGCGTCGGCAGATCGAACTCCGTCACCCGTACGCCTGCCTTGGACAAACGGTCGAGCGTACGGGCGAAGGTCGCCGCCACCGTGTCGTCCATGCCGTCCAGCACCACGGTACGCGGCACGCCCAGCCGCAGGCCGGTAAGCGCCGCCGCGTCGGGCATCGTGGGTTCCCCCCCGGCCATGATCGCGTCCAGTATGGCGCAGCACGCCACCGAGCGGGCCAGCGGCCCGACGCAGTCGAGCGAGGTGGACAGCGGCACCGCCCCGGCACGCGGCACCCGCGCCTGGGTCGGCTTGAACCCGGTCAGGCGGCAGAAGGCCGAGGGGATGCGCACGGACCCGCCGGTGTCGGTGCCCACCGCCGCCACCGCCATGCCGTCGGCCACCGATACCCCCGCCCCCGACGACGAGCCGCCGGGGATGCGCTCCCGGTCGAACGGGTTGCCCGGCGTGCCGTAATGCGGGTTGATCCCTAAGCCGGAAAAGGCGAACTCGGTCATGTTGGTGCGGCCGACGATCACCGCCCCGGCGGCGCGCAGTCGCGCCACCACCGGCGCGTCGCGGCGGGCCGGCGGGGCGTCGTTCAGCACCATGGACCCGGCGGTGGTCACTTGTCCCGCCACGTCGAACAGGTCCTTGACCGAGATCGGAAGCCCGGCCAGCGGCGAGGGCACCACGCCCTGGGCGCGCAGCAGGTCGCTGGCCCGCGCCGCCGCGACGGCGCCGTCGCGATCCACCAGGGTGAAGGCCCGCGCGCCTTCGCCGGCCGGATCGGCGATGCGGGCCAGCGCCTCTTCGGTCAGGGCAAGGCTGGTGGTGCGACCGGCCGCCAGATCGGCGGCGAGCGACAGGATGGTCGGGGTGGCGAGCAAGGGGGACTCTCCCAAAATCAGGACGGCACGGCGGCGAACGGGGCGACGGACACCCCTTGCGCCTCCAGGGATCGGCG
>DASPMK010000064.1:0-23628 GCA_035627075.1 Azospirillaceae bacterium | reverse complement strand
CCACCGGCGGGATGGCGGCGTTGACGCGGCTGCCGTCGGGAAGGCGCGCGTCCACCAGCGGCTGGCTCTCGTCGATGCGGCGGCCGACCTGGGCCACGATCTTGTTGATGATGCGCAGGAGATGCCGGTCGTCCTTGAACTTGACGGGCGTAACCTCCAGCTTGCCGGCCCGCTCCACATAGACCTGGGCGTAGGTGTTGATCAGGATGTCGTTGACGGTGGGGTCCTTCAACAGCGGCTCGATCGGGCCAAGCCCCAGAAGCTCGTCGATGATGTCGTCGACGAGACGGTTGCGCTCCTGGGCGTTGAGCGCGATCTTGTCCTGGGAAAGCAGCTCGCGCACCATCTCACCGACTTCGCGCCGGAACTCGTCGGGCTGCATTTTGTCGATGGCCTGGAGGTTCATGATTTCCAGGAGTTGCTGGTGCAGCCGAACCTTCATCTCGATATAGGCGCCTTCGCCGGCCGAAGCGGCCGGGGGGGCGGGGCGCTCCGCGGCCGGCGGCTCGGACGAGTTGGCGGGCTTGGCAACAGCCGGAGCCGCGAAACGGCCGGCGTTGCGGGCGTCGGGGGCGGCGATCGGTTTCGGCTGGGTCGAACGGAAGAACATGGTGGATCAACCTCTGGGCGATGACCTCTGGGCGATAAGCTCTGGGTGATGGTAGGGACGTCAGTCCGCCTCACCCCGTTCGGAGCCGGACGTCGCCGGCAGGGCGTCGACAAGGGCGCTGACGGCCTTCAGCACCTTGGCGCCTTCATGGGTGTCGAGCAGGGTGGAACCGGCGTCGATGGCCACGGCCATGGCCCGCGCGTCATCGGGCACGAACAGCGAAATCTCCCGGCCCAACGCCCGCTCGGCCTCGCGCTGGCGGGAGCTTTTGCCGAACAGCCCGCGCTCGTGCCGGTTGGCGACAACGAGAAGCGGCACCGAGCCAAGCCCCTCCGCTTCCAGCGTGGCGATCTGGCGGCGGCACTGGCGGATGCCGGGCACCGACATGGGCGTCACCAGGACGATGGCGTCCGATGCCTCCAGAATGCTGCGGGTCCAGATGCTCCAGGCGTGCGGCAGGTCGACCAGAACATGGTCGTACTCGGCGGACGCCACCTCGACCAGCCGGGACGCCAAGTCCGCCGACATCAGCTCCAGCGGCACCACCGGCTCGGGCGAGGCCAGCACGTCGAGCCCCTTGCCGTCGGCGGTCATCAGACCGCGCAGCAACGACCCGTCCAGCCGGTCGGGCGTCTGGATCAGCTCCAGGACTCCGGTCGTGACCCCAAGGTCCAGGTACAGGGCCACGGTGCCGAACTGCAAGTCCAGGTCGAGAAGACCGACGCGCTCCGCCCCGCCCGGTTGCCGCGCCAGCTGGCTGGCGGCATGCACCGCCAGCGCGGTGGCGCCCGCCCCGCCGCAAGCCTTGAGAAAGGATACCACCCTGCCCCGCCGGCTGCGGCTGCCGCCCGACGACGCCGAACCGACGCGATGCCGGGCCGCGGCGATGGCCGCCACCAGATCGTTCGCGATGATGGGTTGCGGGATCAGGTCCATGATCCCAAGGCGCATCAGGCGGCGGCTGCCGTCAACCGTGGGGTCCTTGGCGGTGACCACGATGGGAAAGCTGTGGGCCACCTCCTCGATCAGCCGGGCTAGCACCGCCATGTCGGCGGCATCATCCAGGTCGGCATCGAGCAACAGGAGATCGGCCCCCATCGCCTCCAGCGCGCGGGTCCCTAGATTGGCGAGCGTCCCCCGCTGAAGAACGCCGGCAAGCCCCGGCTCCAAGGCCAGAGCGGCGGCCACCGCCTGGTGCAGTTCGGCCGTTCGCAGCACCGCGCCGATGCGGTAAGGTTTGGCGGATTGCATGTGGGTCATGGCTGTTGCGCCCTTCGCCATAAGGCTTTGCCCCTCATACGGTCGCGGATGATCACTTCGATCATCGGCGAACCGTTACACCTCTCGCGCAAACGAAGCGTGCGCTGACGGTGCCAGGCGAAGCTTCGCTTCGCCGAGAACCCGACAGATCAATGCTTTCGCATCGTTCGAGAGGGTGATACGGACCACGCCTCCAGGCGTTGTCCGTATCACTTGCTGTCACCGACTTTGAGGCCGCTGGTGGACATCGTCTGCGGCTTGACCACCTTGCCGGTCTCGTAACGGTTGTAGGCGAGAGCGGCGCGGGCGCCGCTGCCGGTCGGCGCGGCGTCGGAAGCCGCCGGAGGGTCGGGGTTGACCACCTGCACGGCCATGTTGTGCCGGACGGCATTGCCGAAGTCCGCCGACAGGGGCTCGTAGGCCTGGGTGCCGCAGCCGGCGACCGCCGGCAGGATCACGGCCAACACCAGAAGGTTTCGCGTCGTGCCGATCATGGCGTCATCTCCTCATGGGGGCGGTGCGCGGAAGAAGCGACCGGTCACTTGATGATGTGGCCGTAGGGACCGGCGATGCCGCCGGCGGCCTGGACACCCAGAACCTGTGCCCCGGCCGGGGCCGAGCCCGCACCCGACGGGCGCGCGGTCCACGCATCGGTCTTGCCGAACAGGAACAGGTCGACGTCCGACGGCGGCACGAAGGTGTCCGTGGGGGCGAGCAGCGTGCCGGCACGGGCGGGCTGCACCAGACGCGGGGTGACGATGATCACCAATTCCGTCTCGCGCCGCTGGAAGGCGGAGGAGCGGAACAAGCCGCCCAGGATCGGCACGTCGTTGAACCACGGCAGGCCGCGCACCTGGTCGGAGAAGTCGCTCTGCAACAGGCCGGCGATGGCGAAGCTCTGGCCGTCGCGCAGCTCCACCGTGGTGGTGGCGCGGCGGGTGGACAGGCCGGGGATCACCAGTCCGTCCAGGGTGATCGAGGCGCCGCGATCGATCTGGCTGACCTCGGGGCTGACCACGAGGTTGATCAGGTCGCCGTCCAGTACCGTCGGCGTGAAGGCGAGGCTGACGCCGAACTGCTTGAATTCAATGGTGATGGTCGGCGTGCCGTTGTTGTTCGACTGGGCGACCGGGATGGGGAACTCGCCACCCGCCAGAAAGTTGGCGGTATCGCCCGACAGCGCGATCAGGTTCGGCTCGGCCAGGATCTTGACCACGCCCTTTTCCTCCAGGGCATCGATCAGCAGGTCCACCGACAGCTTGCCCGATACCACTTCCAGAAGGCCGGCGGCGAACCGCTTCAGGTCGACCGTGTCCAGGGTGGAGAAGGAGAAGTTGGCGTCGCCGCCCGACAGGTATTGGAACGACGGCTTCAGCCCCAGCTCGCGCACCGCCGACCGCGACACCTCGGCGATCCTCACCGACAGCATTACCTGTTGCGAGCCGTTGACGCGCATCAGGTTGGTCACGGCGCCCGGCGCGAAGCGTTCGGCCACGGCCATGGCCCGGCCTACCTGCTCGGTGGATGAGATGGTGCCGGACAGCACCAGCGAACCGCTGGCCGAGCGCACCTCGATGCGTTCGCGCGGCATCAGTTCGTGGAGCTTGCCCTTCAGCCCGTCGGCATCGTGGCCGATGGTCAGATCCACCACCGCGATCAGGCGGCGATCACGGCCGTAGATGGACAGGTTGGTGGAGCCGAGCGCCTTGCCCAGCACGTAGATGGAGCGGTCGGACAGCGCCATCACGTCGGCGATCTCGGGATTGCCGACCAGGAGATCGGCCGCTGGCCGGTCGAGCCGCAGGATTTGCGACTTGTTCAGCGGCACCACCAGCTCGCCGGCGTGGCCGCCCACGGACGGGACGGCCCGCTCGGGAGTGATCGAGACGGCGGCTGGCTTGGCCGGCGCCGCTGTCTGGGCCGCGGCGGAGTGTGCCTGCATCAGGGCAAGCAGGAGCAGCAGGGCGAGGATGATGCCGACTGCGATCTGGATCGGAGGGCGGTCGAGGCCGCTGTAACGGGTAGCCATCATGGTCGGTCTCACGCCTAGAGGGAGTTCAGGGGCTCAGGGAGATCGGGGCGGTGCGGGCCACTTCCGACATCGAATGGGCGGCTCCGTCGGGGCGCAGGGACGACAGCGGCACCCCGCCCGGACCACCGGCGTCCGGCTTGACCGAGACGACGGTCGAGTTGATGCCGCGCACGATGCGCACGGAGCCGCCCTCCCCGCCGCCCGACGAGCGGACCGAAGTGGACTTGCGCGGCGCCTGGACCGCCACCACCGGCTGGGAGTCCTTCATCACCTCGCCGACACGCAGGTCCTTCAGTGTGATGGTGCGCAAGGACGCCGGGTCAACGTTGGCCAGGTTGCGCAAGGACAGGCTCAGCGTGCCGACGGTGCCGCCCAGCGTCAGCTTCTGCGCCTGTTCGGGCGTCACCTCCAGGGTGACGGCGCGGGCCACCTGCGGCTTGTCCTTCTTCTCGCTGGCGTCCTGGTCGATGCCCAGGACCTTGACGTTCTGGAGCAGGATGTCGGTGACCGGCTGCTGCTGGCTTTCCTCGCGGGTGATCATCACGTCCACCCGGTCGCCCGGCAGCACGAAGCCGGCCACGCCGTTGACGTCATTGACCCGGATGGTGACGGCGCGCATGCCGTCGGTAATCACCGAGGACAGGGTGGCGCGACCGCCCAGCCCCGACACCTTGTAGGCCAGGACCGGCTCGTTGGCCTCGATGGTCTGGAGTGCCACACGGTTTTGCCCGTCCTTCAACAACTCCTCGACGGAAGGGAAAACGCCGGGCGGCACGGTGGCGCGCGGCCACTGCACCTCCTGGAGGTTCTCGCGCGAGAGTTGGTTGCCGAAATACAGCGGTACGCGGGCCACCACCACGGTGGTCAGCTCCATGCCCGGCTGTTCGGCCACCGACCCTCCCGAATTGGACTGTACCCACTGGCGCGCCATGAAGACTGACAGCCCGCCAAGGATCAGCGCGAAGAACAGCATGATCAGGGCGCGACTTTTCATCGCTCAACTCCTGAAGCTCGACGTGGAAAGGCCGTTTTCGGCCTGGGCTGGACGAATAGCGGGCGTCGGATCGGCGCCAAGGTTCGCTCGATGACTGATTACCGAAGATCCAAAGTGGCTGCGGCGGCCACAAGGGCCGCCGCAGTCCGCCTTTTCTCAGCCACCCGCCCCGACGTTGCTGGACAAAAGGCTCCACTCGTTGCTGGCCCAGTTGCCGACGGCGCCGATGGTGGCAACCAGCGCGATGGAGATCAAGCTGATCAGGATCGTGTATTCGATCATGCTGGCGCCGCTCTCATCCTGGATCAGCTTGGCGGCGAACGAACGAAGCTTCAGCATGGAAGTCTCTCCTATTACAGAAGGGTTTGCATTCCGGAAGTATTGCGAAAGATATCCCCGGCACTCACATCGCCTCGAAGCAACATCAGGATCAGAAGCGAGCTCCGTGCTTGGACGATGTCAATGTACCCTTCTGCAAAACCAAATCCACGGTGAAGACGAGTTATGGACAACGAGCAATAGCTATCAACGATTCCCCAAGTGGATATCGATAGTATTAGAATTTTCAATTTGAAATTCTCTGCGAATCAGTGCCGCTCGTTCAGGTATTACACAAAAATACTCGGACAAGGGATAACCCCATGTGGGGCACCCTTTATCGACGGCACACGCTTTCGGGTAATGAGGCGCCCCAACGGGGCCTGTTGCGGCGTCAGCCGGCGGCCGGCGCCGACTTCTGGGCGGCGATCTGGTCGAGGCGCGCGCGGTAGGCGGCGACGGCGTCGGCCACCTCCTTGACCATCGCTTCCTGCGGGCGGTCGGGGGTGATGGCGCGCATGATCCCATAGGCGAGATTGCGCATCTGCATCAGTTCGGTCTTGTCGGCGCCCTGGCCCGTGCGCTCGCGGATGCGCTCGATCAGGCCGGTAAGCGAGCCGCCCACCGCCTCCATCTTCGCCCGCCCCTCGCCCTCGGGCAGGCGGCGCAGCAAATCCTCGAAGAAAGACGGGATGCGGCCGATGTGATCGAGCGCCATGCGGTCGGGCGGGGACTTGATCAGGCCGGGAATGGCGAACTCGACCAGGAAAGCCATCTGCACCGTGTTGCGGGACAGCTTGTGCTGGTTGATCTGCCGGGATGCCCGCGCGATCATCTCGTGGGGATCGAGACGGTCCCACTGTCCCAGCGCCTTCAGCCGCAGGCTGTTCGGCACGTCGACCACGGGAACCGCGGCGCTGGCGCGCGCTCCCTTGCGCCGATCCGGGCCGATGAAGTCCGAGGTTACCACGAAGTTCTTGCGCTGCTCGATCAGCGTCAGCGCGCGGTCCTGCATCTGCTTGGGCGACACCGGCTTGACGATCAGGTCGTCGGCGCCCGAATTGGCGACCTTGAGCAGCAACGGCTGGGTCGGCGCCCAAGTGGTGACGACGATGCAGGCGAACGGGTTCAGCGTGCCGGCTTCATGGCGGATGGTGCGGATCAGGCGGAAGGCGTCGCTCTCGGTATCGGCGGCGTCCACCAGGATCAGGTCGACCAGCGCCGTCCGCAGCGCCGCCAGGGCGTCGTCCACCCGCTCAAAGTTCTGGCAGCTTTTCATGTCGATACGCGCCAGCACATCGCGCAAAAGGCGTTGAGCGTTCAACTGTGGATCGATAACGAAGGCTTCGACCTTGGAAAAATCATACTCCGACATGCTGGTACCGCGCGGGACCGCTAGAGGGACTCATCAACTTCGCGCGTTTATACCACCGATCCTATAGGACGGGTTGAACTGTTTCGCCGCCGGTCGCTTCTTCCACCGTATTGGCCAACAAAAATGCCAGCGCCGAGCGCCCTTCCACCCGGAAGACTGCGCCCATTGGCCACAGGGTGGCACCGATTTCTTCCCCGCCTCCGTCCTCCAGGCGGGTATCGACGAGGCACTGCCATCTCCGCCCGCCGGGAACTGTCGGCAGAGTGAACGGCACGAGGCCATGATGGGCGTTGAGGATGACCAGCAGCGTCCCGTCGCCGGCCCGGCTGCCGTCGGGGTTGAGGTAGTCGCCGGCCCGGCCGCACAGCATCAGCCCGATACAGCGGGCATGGCCGTCGCGCCACTGGTCCGACGTCTTCTCCGAACCCAAAGGCGTGACCCAGGTGATGTCCTTGACCCGCTCCGGCGACAGCCGTTGCCCGTGCAGGAACAAGGGCCGCCGCAGCACCGGATGCGCCCGGCGCAACGCCAGCAGGCGGCGCACGAAGCCGGTCAGGTTGGCCGCCGCCACTCCGCCATCACCGTCCTCGCCGCCCGGCCATGCCAGCCAGGACACCTCGTTGTCCTGGCAGTAGGCGTTGTTGTTACCGCCCTGGGTGCGGCCAAATTCGTCGCCGGCCAGCAGCATGGGCACGCCCTGCGAAACCAGCAGCGTCGTTAGAAAATTGCGCATCTGCCGTCGCCTCAACCGGAGAATGCCGGGATCGTCGGTCCACCCCTCGGTGCCGTGGTTCCAGGAAAAATTGGCGGAATGGCCGTCCCGATTGTTCTCGGCGTTGGCCTCGTTGTGCTTGTCGTTGTAGGAGACGAGGTCGTGCAGGGTGAAGCCGTCGTGGGCGGTGACGAAGTTGACGGACGCCCACGGCCGCCGGCCGCGCCCTTCGAACAGGTCGGACGATCCGGTCAGCCGCGCCGCCAGTTCCGGCAGCATGCCCTCGTCGCCGCGCCAGAAGCGGCGCACCGTGTCGCGGTAGCGGTCGTTCCATTCCGACCAGCCCGGCGGGAACCGGCCCACCTGATAGCCGCCGGGACCGATGTCCCACGGTTCGGCGATCAGCTTGACCTGGGACAGCACCGGGTCCTGCCGGATGGCGTCGAGGAAACCGGAACCTGGGTCGAAGCCGTGCATCTCGCGGGCCAAGGTGGTGGCGAGGTCGAAGCGGAAGCCGTCGACATGCATCTCGCTCACCCAGTAGCGCAGGCTGTCCAGCGCCATCTGGAGCACGCGCGGATGGGTGAGGTTGAGGGTATTGCCGGTGCCGGTGTCGTCCATGAAGTAGCGGCGGTCGCCGGGCATCAGCTTGTAGTAGGAGGCGTTGTCGATGCCCTTGAACGACAGCGTGGGGCCCAGGTGGTTGCCCTCGCCGGTGTGGTTGTAGACCACGTCCAGGATCACCTCGATCCCCGCCTCGTGCAGGCGGGCGACCATGGTCTTGAACTCCGACAACACGCCGGTGGTGAGATAGCGCGGCTCGGGCGCGAAATAGTTGATGGGGCTGTAGCCCCAATAGTTGCGCAGGCCCTTGGCCACCAGATGCGGGTCGTCGGCGAAGGCCTGCACGGGCAGGAACTCCACCGCCGTGACGCCCAGGTCCCTGATGTGCTGGATCACCGCCTCGGCGCTGATGCCGGCGAAGGTGCCGCGCAAGGGGGCAGCCACCTCGGGGTGCAGCATGGTGAAACCGCGCAAATGGGTTTCATAAAGCACGGTATCGCCCCACGGCGTGCGCGGGTGCCGGTCCTCGCCCCAGGTAAAGGCCCGGTCCACCACCCGGCACTTGGGCATGCCGCGGGCGTTGTCGCGCCGGTCGAACGACAGGTCCTCGCGCGTCGACCCCAGGCGATAGCCGAAATGCGCGTCGGACCAGCGGATGGAGCCGAACAGCGCCTTGGCATAGGGGTCGATCAGCAGCTTGTTGGCGTTGAAGCGATGGCCGTTGGCCGGATCGTAGGGGCCATGCACCCGATAGCCGTAGATCAGGCCCGGCCGCGCCTCCGGCAGGTAGCCGTGCCAGACCTCGTCGGTGAATTCGGGCAGCTCAATGCGCTCCACCTCGCGCGTGCCGGTCTTGTCGAACAGGCACAGCTCGACCTTGACGGCATGAGCGGAGAACAGCGCGAAGTTCACGCCGAATCCGTCCCATTCCGCGCCCAGCGGATAGGGTCGGCCAGGCCGGATGCGGGAACGGGGAAGGACGGGCATGAACGGTGGGGCAGCGCTGGATCGGGGGCATGGGCGCTCAAGGGCGCGCATCATCCGGAATTGCAGGGATATAAACTATCTGGTCGAGCAAAGCCAGTGCGCCGCTGGAGACGGCCCGGCCGGGCGCTCCTCGCCGGCCGGGACCCGGCTTCTCCCGAAAGGGTACCCCGCCGCGCCCGCCGCCCTCAGCCCTCGGCCTTCTGCCGCGGCTTGGCGGGTCGGCGCCGGGTTTTCGGCTTGGCCTCATCCGGCGCCGCCGTCTCGGCGTCATCGAAATCGCGAAGGGCATCGACCGCCTGGGCGAGACTGCGATCGGACGGCGCGTCCTCCGATGCCGGCGGCGGCTCCTGCGACAGAGGCGGAGCACCCAGCGCCTCGCGGGCGCGGTCCTCGTCCTCGATCTCCTGGACGGCGCGGGCCCAATGCGCGTCTTCCTGACCATGCGGAGCGCCTTCGCGCTCCCAGATCTCGTAGGCGCGCCGACGGATGCGCTCCTCCTTGTCCATGGGGCTCCCCTTTTCTGACTGACGATGGTTGACGGTGGCCTGCCGCGACAACAGCCATCGGCGCCGGACGTCACCCCGTGCAAACACGGGTCGGGTCTTGAAGCCTGTCCTTCTACCCCCGCCCCGGCTTGCTGCCGGTCTTTCGCCGCCCCTTGCCCGCCTGCTGGGTGAGAAACGGCTTGCCCGCTCCCTTTGCGGCCGGTGGCGGCGCCCCGCCGACCGGCTGCCACACCGGCACCAGTTGGTGTTCGCCCGGCCCGATCAGGTCGGCGCGGCCCATACGCTTCAGGGCGTCGCGCAGCAGCGGCCAGTTCTCCGGGTCGTGGTAGCGCAGGAACGCCTTGTGCAAGCGGCGCTGCTTCAGCCCCTTGGCGGTAACCACCATCTCGCCACCCTCGCGACGCACCGGCCGCAGCGGGTTGGTTTCACTGTGGTACATGGCGGTGGACACCGACATCGGCGACGGCAGGAAGGTCTGCACCTGATCGGCGCGAAAGCCGTTGCGCTTCAGCCAGAGCGCGAGGTTCATCATGTCCTCGTCGCTGGTGCCGGGGTGTGCCGCGATGAAGTACGGAATGAGGTACAGCTTCTTGCCCGCCTCCCGCGCCGCTTCCTCGAACATCTTCTTGAAGCGGTCATAGGCGCCGATGCCGGGCTTCATCATCTTCGACAGCGGCCCCGGCTCGGTGTGCTCCGGCGCGATTTTCAGGTAACCGCCGACGTGGTGGGTTACCAGTTCCTTCACATACGCCGGGCTCTTCACCGCCAGGTCATAGCGCAGGCCCGAGGCGATATGGATTTTCTTCACCCCCTGCTGCGAGCGCGCCTTGCGGTACAGCTCGATCAGCGGCCCATGGTCGGTGTTGAGGTTCTTGCAGATGTCGGGATAGACGCAGGACGGCCGTCGGCACACCCGTTGCGTCTCGTCGTCCTTGCAGGCCAGCCGGTACATGTTGGCGGTGGGGCCGCCCATGTCGGAGATCACCCCGGTGAAGCCCTCGGTCTTGTCCCTGATCTCGCCGATCTCGCGCAGGATCGAGCGTTCCGAGCGGCTCTGGATGATTCGCCCCTCGTGCTCGGTGATCGAGCAGAAGGTGCAGCCGCCGAAGCAGCCGCGCATGATGTTGACAGAAAAGCGGATCATCTCCCACGCCGGGATGCGGGCGCCGCCATAGGCCGGGTGCGGCGCGCGGGCATAGGGCAACTCGTACACGGCGTCCAGTTCCGGCGTGGTCAGCGGGATCGGCGGCGGGGTCAGCCAGACCTCCTTGTCGCCGTGACGCTGGACCAGGGCGCGGGCGTTGCCGGGGTTGCTCTCCTGGTGCAGCACGCGCGAGGCGTGGGCATAGAGCACCCGGTCCTCCTTGACCCGCTCAAAGGCCGGCAGGCGCACCACCGCCCGCTCACCCATCGTGCCGCGCGCCGCCGCCTCCTCGATGTCGGAGAAGTCCACCTCGGTCCAGTCCTCGGGCACGGCGTTGCGGACGAAGGCGGTGCCGCGGATGTCCCGCATGTCGCGCGGCCGCTCGCCGCCCGCCGCCCGCCGGGCGATATCGACGATGGCCCGCTCGGCGTTGCCGTAGACCAGAAGGTCGGCCTTGCTGTCCATCAGCACCGAGCGGCGCACCTGATCCGACCAGTAATCGTAATGCGCGATGCGGCGCAACGACGCTTCGATGCCGCCGATGACGATGGGCACATCCTTGAACGCCTCGCGGCAGCGCTGGGCGTAGACGATGACGGCGCGGTCCGGGCGCTTGCCGCCTTCGTCATTGGGAGTGTAGCTGTCGTTGTGGCGCAACCGGCGGTCCGAGGTGTAGCGGTTCACCATCGAATCCATGTTTCCGGCCGTCACGCCGAAGAACAGGTCAGGCTTCCCCAAAATCCTGAAGGGATCGGCGTTGCTCCAGTCCGGCTGGGCAATGATGCCGACGCGCAAGCCCTGCGCCTCCAGAAGCCTCCCGATGATCGCCATGCCGAAGCTGGGATGATCGACATAGGCGTCGCCGGTGACGACGATGACGTCGCAGCTGTCCCAGCCCAGCCGCTCCATCTCCGCGCGCGACATCGGCAGGAACGGCGCCGGGCCGGAGCGATGGGACCGCGGCCTGGGGTGGGAGAGGATGTTCGGGGCGTCGGCCATGTCCAAATCCGAAAGGACCCCGCATGGGGCCGGTCTGGGAAGCCCCCTTATATAGGACTCCTCATCCCGGCTGGACAGGCCCCGCGCGCGGCCTTGGGATCGTCCTGGACGGGCACGATCACTTTCGATATAGGCACAATGCTACTCACGTTAATGTTCCGCTCACCATACTTCCCCTATCGTAGGTGGAGGCGCGCCTGACGACCGTTGGGGCGGCGTCTCAACCGCTCAAGGCCCGGCCGTGAAAAGACGTACCGCCTCCCGCTGGCGCACTGCAAAGGCGAATAACGCCACCAGCTTCGCTCGACGCTTCCTGCTTCTGGCCGGCCCCTTCTGGTCGTCGGAAAACAACGGCAAGGCACGCTGGCTCGCCGCCGCCCTCGTTACCTTGACGGTGGCCCAGGTCGTCATCCAGGTCATCATCAGCTACTGGAGCGCCAACCTGTTCGACGCGCTCGAACAGAAAGGCATGGACCGCTTCCTTTACCTCGTGGGCACACTTGGCGGCGTCATCGTCGCCCACGTCGTGGTCAACACCACGCACCTGCGGGTGAAGCGCCGCCTGCAACTGGTCTGGCGCCAATGGCTGACCCGCAAGCTGCTGGGCGAATGGATGGCCAAGGGGCGGCATTATCAGCTTCAACACCTGCCGGGAGAGCACGACAACCCCGACGGCCGCATCGCCGAGGACATCCGCGTCACCACCGAGGCGGCGGTGGAACTGGCCCACTCGCTCCTCTATTGCGTCCTCATGCTGGGCAGTTTCCTCAAGATCCTGTGGTCGCTGTCGGGATCGCCGGAATTCACCATCGGCCCGGTGACGGTGACGGTACCGGGCTATCTGGTATGGGCGGCGCTGCTCTACGCCGCGTTCGGCACGCTGGTGGCGCTGCGCCTGGGCCAGCCGCTGGTCCGCGCCATGTACAACCGCCAGACGTTCGAGGCGAATTTCCGCTTCGGGCTGGTGCGCGGACGCGAGCATTCGGAGGAGATCGCCGTCGTCCACGGCGAGCAGCAGGAGCGGCACCGCTTCAAGGGTCTGTTCCTGGGGGTGCGGCGGGCGTGGCACCGCCAGACCTCGGCGCTGGCCAACATCCTGGTCTTCACCTCGGCCTATTCGGTGCTCTCCATCGCCTTCCCCATCGCCATCGTGGCGCCGCGCTACATCATGGGCCTGATCACGCTGGGGCAGTTGATGCAGACCGCCCAGGCCATCCAGCAGACGACGGCGGCCCTGTCCTGGCCGATCGACAACCTGTCGCGCGTGGCCGAGTGGAAGGCCTCGGTCGAGCGCGTGCTCGGCCTTCACGAATCGCTGGAGCGCGCCGTCACGGCCGTGGATGACGGCAAGCGGACGATCCGGATCGCCACCGGGGTCGCCACGCGCATCCGTTTCCGGCAGGTGTCGGTCAACAATCCCGACGCCTCGCCCGCCATCCTCCCCTTCGACGCCGAGATCCGCCAGGGCGAACGGGTGCTGATCGGCGGCGACCAGATGGCGGCGGGAAAGCTGTTCAAGGCGGTCGCCGGGGTCTGGCCGTGGGGGGGCGGCATCATCGACCTGCCGAAGGGCGCCGACATTTTCTTCCTGCCGCAGCGCCCTTATTTCCCCGTGGGGCCGTTGCGCAACGCGCTGGCCTACCCCGCCACCGCCCGCACCTTCGAGGAAGCCGTGGTCCGCGAGGCGCTGGGACGCGTCGGCTTGCCGCAGCTGGGCGAACGGCTGCACGAAACCGAAACCTGGGAACAGGCGCTGTCCGTCGGCGATCAGCAGCGTATCGGCTTCGCCCGCTTGCTTCTGCACAAGCCGAAGTGGATCTTCATCAAGGAGGCGTCCGACGCGCTGAGCCGCCGCGCCGAGGAGGACATGATGAACATGCTGCGCGACGATTTCGCCGACGCCGCGGTGCTGACCATCTCCATCCACTCCGGTCTGGCCGCTTTTCACTCGCGCAAGCTGGTGCTGGAGCGCACGCCCGAGGGGCTGGTGGAAGTCCGCGACACCACCCTCGTCGCCGACCCGCCGGCTCCGGCCCCGGTGTAATCCCAGCCCCAAGACCACCTGAAGCCGTCATGGCCGGGTCAAGCCCGGCCATGACGATCAGAACGGCATCAAGCCGATTCCATCACCTTCCGGCTGGACTTGATCAGCGCCTGATACCAGCGCCCCGAGCCCTTCATCGTCCGCTTCTGCGTCTCATAGTCCACATGGACCAGACCAAAGCGCTGGACGTAGCCCGAGCCCCACTCGAAGTTGTCGAGCAGCGACCACACGAAGTAGCCGCGCACGTCGGCTCCCTCGGCAATCGCCTCGTGCATCTTGCGGGTGTAGGCATCCAGGTAGCGGATGCGGTGCTGGTCGTCGATATTCCCCGTCTCGTCCAGGGTGTCGCCACCGCCGGTGCCGTTCTCGGTCACATAGATCGGCAGGCGATAGCGTTTGTGCAGCCGCACCAGTTCGGCGCGGAAGGCATCGGGCACGAACGGCCAGCCGATATCGGAACGCGGCACGCCGGGAGGCGCGTCACCCCAGCGGAAGCCCAGCGGCGTCTCGCCGTCGCCGCGCGCGTAGATCGGCGAATAGTGGTTGAGCCCGAACCAGTCCACCGGCCGGCAGATGCGCGCCATGTCGCCCGGCTGGGTGTACGGTTCGATCGCCTCGGCCAGATAAGGCGGATAGACGCCCAGGCATTGCGGGTCGGGGTAGGCGTAATTCCAATACTCGTCGAGGATTTCAGCGGCCTGCTTGTCCTCCGGCGTGTCGCGTTCGGGCACCACCGGCTGGCAGTTGTGGACCGCGCCGATGGAGACGTCCGGCACCAGCGAGCGTACCACGTCCACCGCCGCCCCGTGCGCCAGATTGACGTGGTGGACCGACTTCAGCAGGGCCGCGCGGTCGGCGATGGCCGGCGCGTTCCAGCCCAGGCCGTAGCCGAAGATGGTGAATACCGACGGCTCGTTGAAAGTGGCGAAGCGCTTGACCCGATCGCCGTACCGCCGCGCCACCAGGGCGGTGTAGTCGGCGAACCAGCCGGCGATGTCGCGGTTGAGCCAGCCGCCCATCTCGTTGAGCCCCTGCGGCAGGTCCCAGTGATACAGGCACAGCCACGGCTCGATCCCGGCTTCCAGCACCTTGTCGAGCAGCCGGTCATAGAAATCCAGCCCCTTTCCGTTCGCAGCCCCCCGCCCGCGCGGCAGCACGCGCGGCCACGCCACGGAGAAGCGGTAGGCGCCGATGCCGATGTCCTTCATCAGCGTCACGTCTTCGGGATAGCGGTGGTAATGGTCGCACGCGACCTCGCCGGTGTCGCCGTTGGCGACGCGGTCCTTCTGGCGACAGTGCAGGTCCCAGACGCTGGGGCCGCGCCCGTCTTCCTTGGCCGCCCCCTCGATCTGATAGCTCGACGTGGACACGCCCCACAGAAAGCCCTCGGGCCACGTCAAGGGGGCTCCTCCCGAGCCGGTGGCCGGATGATTGTCGGCGCTCTTCATGGCACCCTCGCACGAATGGGTTTCGATACCCATAAGTGCTACACCGAATGGATGACTGATCGGTTAACAAACCGTAACCGCTCTGGTGGAACCTCAGTTCCCCTCCCCCGCCGGGGCGACGCGGGGCAGCCGCAGAGTGAAACGGGTGCCGGCGCCCGGAACACTCTCCACCGCGACGGTGCCGCCCAGCGTCTGGGTGACGATGTTGAAGGTGATATGGAGCCCCAGGCCGGTATTTCCGGCGTTGCGCCGGGTAGTGAAGAACGGCTCGAAAACCTTCGGCAGGATTTCCGGGTCGATGCCCTTGCCGTCGTCGGCGACTTCGATCTGCGCCTCGGAGCCGGTGGGTGCGGTCACCGTGATGCGAAGATGCCCGGCCGTTTCCCCATCATGGCTGAAGGCGTGTTCCAGGGCGTTGCAGATGAAATTGGTCAGCACCTGGGCCAGCGGCCCCGGATAGCTGTCCATCATCACGTCCGGCGGGCAGGCATAGGACACGGAATGCGGCGTCTGCCGCACGCGCGGCGACAGGCTCAGGACGATCTCGTCGATGTACTCGCCCAGTTCGAACTCCCGGCGCATCTCGCTGGTCTGATCGACCGCCACCTGCTTGAAGCTCTGCACCAGATGAGCGGCGCGCTGGATGTTGGAGGTGACCAGCCCGGTGATCTCCATCGCGGTATCGACGAACGACGCCAGATCGTTCTTGCGCAGCAGGCTGCCCCGGAACTTCTCCGCCAGCTCGGTGGTCTTTTCCGCCAGATGCGTGGTGCTGGTCAGCGCCGTGCCGATGGGCGTGTTGATCTCGTGCGCCACGCCCGCGACCAATTGCCCCAGAGCCGCCATCTTCTCGCTTTGCAGCAACTGGTCCTGCGCGTCGCGCAGTTCCGCCAGGGTGGCCTCGGCCCGTTCCTTGGCCAACGACAGCTCGGCGGTGCGAACGCGCACACGGTCCTCCAATTCCGCCAGCAGGTCGCGCAACGCGCGGTCCTTCTGGAAGCTGTCGATGGCGCTGTTGACGGTGAGG
This sequence comes from Azospirillaceae bacterium, assembly GCA_035627075.1. GTDB lineage: Bacteria > Pseudomonadota > Alphaproteobacteria > Azospirillales > Azospirillaceae > DASPMK01. The sequence goes on along the minus strand of DASPMK010000064.1, from coordinate 7,608 downwards.
ACCAGATCCTCGGTGTCCCACGGCTTGGCGATGAAGCGGTAGAGGCTGGCCTGGTTGATGGCGTTGATGATGCCCTCGGTGCTGGCCTGTCCGGTCAGCATCACGGTGCGGGTGGCGGGCGACAGCTCGCGCACGCGGCGCAGCAGCTCGTCCCCCTTCATCGACGGCATGATGTAGTCCGACACCAGGACCGGAACCTCGCAGCCGTCGGCCAGCAGTTCCTCGATGAGTTCCAGCGCCTCCGCCCCGTTCTCGGCGGCCTCGATGGCGCAGTTGTGGATACGCTGGCGCAGTTCGACGATCAGGCTGTCGAGCACCACACGTTCGTCGTCGACGCAGATGATAACGGGTTCGCCGCTCATTCCCCCAATCCGCTGCGAATGGCCCCGATCAGTTCCTCGGTCGTCCACGGCTTGTGCAGGCAGCAATGGAGGTTCGCCAGCGTCTTCGCCCGCTCCACCGCCTGCTCTTCGGCTTGGCCCGTCAGCATGACCTTGACGATCTGAGGGAAGCGCTCATGCACCTTGATCAGGAACTCGTCGCCGCGCATGCCCGGCATCAGCCAGTCCGACACGATAACCAGGACATCGACGCCGTCCCCGTCCATCTCGTCCAGCACCTCCAAAGCGTCGTTGGCGTCCTCGGCGAATTCCAGGATGTACTTGTCGCCCAGTTCCTGGCGCAATTGCACCTTCAGGCTATCCAGGATCATCGGTTCATCGTCGACACACAGGATGGCCTTGCTCACGCGGGGACTCCTTGGGCAATGGGTGCGGTCTGGAGCGGCAGCACGACCGAGAAGGTGGTGCCGGCCCCGACCTCGCTGTCCACCTCGATCCGCCCGCCGTGGCGGTCGATGATCTTGCGCACGATATCAAGGCCCAGGCCCGATCCCTCGCCGGCCGGCTTGGTGGTGAAGAACGGCTGGAAGATCTTGTCGCGAACCTCCGGCGGGATGCCCTTGCCGGTGTCGGCGATGGCCACCACGGCGCAGCCGTCGCGCCGGTACAGGCGGACGATCAGGGTGCCCTTGTGGTCCATCGCCTGGATGCCGTTGTGGATCAGGTTGGTCCAGACCTGGTTCAGCTCATCGGGATAGCAGGGGAACGACGGCACGTCCTGGTACTCGCGGATCAGCTCGACGCCCTGCTTGATCTGGTTGTGGTAGAGGGTGATCACCGTCTCCAGGCCGTCGCGCAGGCTGGCCTCGACCTTTTCGTCGCGGTGGTCGAAGCGGGCGAAGTTCTTGAGCGCGAAGACGATCTTGGCGGCCCGGTCGGTGGCCATGGAGATGTTGCGCGCCCCGGTTTCCATCTGCGACAGCTTCAGCGCGGTATCCAGCATCAGCGTGCGGTGCGGGTTGGCGAACAGCTCGCGGAACGGCTCCACGGCGCCGGTGATGCCCATGTCCACCAGCGCCGAGCCGACATGCCGGGCGTCCGGCACCGCCATCCGCTCCAACTCCTGGGTCAGAGCCTTGCGCGCCTCGCGCGCCTCACGGGTGGACAGGGTCTTGTCGCCGGCGGCGGCGCGGGCCAGCAGATCCTTGAACAGCCGGTCGTCCTCTTCCGGCAGCAGGCGGACAATCCGCGGCAGGCTGTCCATGGTATCGGACAGGTTGCGCACGATGGAGCCGATGGACGACTTGATGGCGCCCAACGGCGTGTTGATCTCATGCGCGATGCCGGCCACCAGTTGGCCCAGCGCCGCCATCTTCTCGCTCTGCACCAGCTGGTCCTGCGCCGTCTTCAGCTCCTGGATGGGGGTGATGGTGGTCAACAGCGCCGGCTCGCCCTGGTAACTGAGGAAGCGGGCCGAGACCAGCGCCCAGAAGGTCGTGCCGCCACGGGGGCTTACCCGCGCCTCGAACTCGTTCACCGCCCCCTCGCGGTCCAGCGTCGCCAGCAGCCGTTCGCGGTCGGCGCCGTCCAGCAGATCATGCCCCTGGGGCAGCACGCCCTCGGCATCGGCCTCCAGGCCCAGCAGCGCGGCGGCGGGATGGTTGACGTGCAAAAGGGCGCCGTCCACCTGGTGGGTCACCATCAGCGGCGTCGGGATCGCCTCGATCAGATCGCGCTGGGCCTCGGCGGCGCGGGCGCGGGCGGCCAGTTCCTGCTCGCGCAGGTTCTCGTCGTGCAGCCGCTCCAGCATGGTGTTGAAGGCTTCGGCCAGCCGGCCGATCTCGTCGCGGGCCTTCACCTTGGCCCGCAATGAATAGTCGTTGGTCTGGCGCACCTGCTCGGCCACCTCCGCCAGATGGCGAATAGGCTGGTCGATGCGCCGCGCCACCAGCAGCACCAGAAACAGGATGACGGCCAACAGCGCGGCGGCGTAGGCGAAATGCTGGAACATCCGCTCGAACAGCCCGTCGATGCGTTTTTTCAGCAGACGGTCCAACTCGACGGTGGTGTCGATCCATGCGGCATGCGCGGCGGTCAGCGTGCCGCTCAGCCGCTCTTCCAGGTTGCGGGTATCCACGCCGTGGGCCTGAGGCGCCAGCACGGTGGCCCGCAACTCGGCCATCAGGGTGTCGAAGGCGGGCAGCAGCCGGCCGAAGCCGGGCTCCAGCGCCTCGCTCAGCGAACCGTCGGCGTTGCCCCGGTACCCGGCGCTCAGGTCGTTCCGGACGTCCTTGATGGCGTTGATCAGACGCCCTTCCAAAATCAGCAGGTCGACGCGCTGGGACGCCGAGATGCTGCCTTGCTGGCCCACCATATGGATGTGCGTGGCGGCCTGGGACAGCAGATCGGCCAGTTCCGGGAAGCGCAGGATGGTCAGCGACATGGCGTAGTAGCTGTCCAGGTCCGGATCGAGGATCAGGTTGGACTGATCGCCGATGCGCGACACCAGCGCCCGGGTGGTGGCGATGGAACGGGTCAGCGCCCTTTCCAACTCCTCGGGTCCGGCGGCCAGCAGGACGCGCCCCTGGCCTTCCATCTCGACGGCCAGTTCCGCGCTGTCCAAACCGGCGCCGAACGCCGCGTCCGCCTGGGCCATCGCGGTCAGGCGCCCGTCCAGGCTCCGCCGTGCCGTGTCGACCGCCGCCCGATCACCCCGGCGGACGGCCTGGGCATAACCGATCATCACGGTGAAGGTGTCGCGTGCCTCGGCGACATAGGCGGTGCCGACCACCTCTTTGCGCGCGAAGTCGATGGCCAGATACTTCTCCTCGGCCAGACTGTAGCCGAGGAAAACCACCGTAACCATGTCCAGCCCGAAAATGAGCAGGAGCTTGAGCGAAACGCTGATACGAGAAATCACGGCCCGACCCTGAATAGGCGCGGAGGGCTCAACCCTCCTCTACAGCCTCATTGAAACCATGAGGAAGCCGATAATCAGCGGTAAATTAAGGGCAAAACCATTGTACGATAGTCCCATTGATGGCGACGGGCGCCCGCTCGAACTCCCCGCGCCCTCCGCTCGAACTCCCCCGCCCTCCGGGCGTGCTAAATCCGGTTACGCGCTGTTGCATCTTCAAACGCGGCAACGCATGGAAAACCATGGCCAAGCTGAACGGGCGCATAAGGCTTTCGGATGTGCTGGAGCCGGTGCTCACGGCCGCCGAGGCGGACGAGGCCGAGGTCGACCGGGCGGTCGGTCTGGTGGCCGAGGCGCTGGCCGCGCTTGAGCTGCTGGTGGTCGACCAGCACGGCCAGCCCGTGGCCGGCGCCAGCGACGAACTGGCGGTGCTGGGGGCGCTCAACACCTATGGGCGGATGCTGGTGCGGCTGGGCCAGTTGGAGGATGCCATGGATGTCGCCCACCTGATGGAGCGTATCAAACTGCTGGAGGCCCGCCCCTTGCGCCGGCCGCCCCGGACAGGCTGGATCTGACGCCGCGCAAACGGCAAAAGGGTGAAGGACTATTTTCCTTGATCGCTTAATGGCGGTTATTATAGGATAAATTTCCCTACCACCCCACCCAAGAGCCCCGCCGTGCATATCCCGCCTCGCGCCGCCCAGCCCTGCCCCGCTCCCCTCGAATGCAGCACCCCGACGCGCTCCCGGATTCCCTGGGACGAGGTGGCGCTGGTGCTTGGGCGTGGCGCCACGGTGACCCAGGTTGCCGGCATCTACGGCATCTCGCGCGTCACCATCTGGCGCCGGATGCGCGCCGACGACCGTTTCCGCCGGTTGGTCGAGGAAACGCAGGCCGACGCCCAGGCCGAGGCGGCGGGTCAGGTCGAGCAACTGCGCGAGGACGTCGCCAGGCAGTTGCGGCGATTGGTGAAGGCGGGCAACGTCCGCGTCGTCCTGTGGCTGGCCAGGGAACTGGGCGTGGTCCGCCGCGACTATGCCGGCCTGCTGGCCGACATCACCGCCGCCCCCTCGGTCTTCGAGAACGCGGCCTTCGAGAACGCGGCCTTCGAGAACGCAACGCCCGAGGAATCGTCTCCGCTCGCGTTGCGCGGTGCCGAATTTCCGACCGAAAAGCCCAGGGAATCCGCGGTCTTCTCCCCCAAAGGCGCCGCCGCCGACGTTGTGCCCGGTTGCGGGAACGACGCGCCCCGTTGCGCCGGCGTTACGGCCGGGAAAGCAAAAGCAGCTCCCGCCTCCGGCAGGCCGACAGCGGCTCGGGCCGCAAGCGGTCACAAGGTCCCTTCGCCCCGCCCTTTGAAACCGCCGTCGCCAAAGGTTATCGTCGAGGCACGATCTCCTTGAACCCCCGGTGAACGATGCCGACCACCCTGCCCATCCTGTCCATCACCGGCGCCACCGTCACCGAGGGCAATACCGGGACACGCAACCTGTCCTTCACTTTCCGCCTGTCGCAAGCGTCGGATGCCGCCGTCACCTTCCAGGCCCTCACAAACCCGGTCACGGCTACCGAAGTCATGGACTTTCAGGGTGGCCAGGGCACGTTCACCATTCCGGCCGGGCAAACTTCCCTGTCCCTGAATGTCGTGACCGCCGGCGACACCGTTTCCGAGGGGTCCGAAACCTTACAACTGCTGGTCGGCAACGTGCAGGGAGCCACCTTGGCGGGCGGCGGGAGCGTCATCTCCGCCACCGGCACCATCGTCGACGACGACCGGCGCCCGACCGCGCCGGCGAACAACGTGCTGGCGCTGACATTGGCCTCGGGCACGGTCTATATCGAGATGAGGCCGGACGTCGCTCCACTGCACGTCGCCCGCATCAAGGAACTGGTCCGTGAGGGCTTTTACAACAACCTGACCTTCCACCGGGTGCTCGACGGCTTCATGGCCCAGGGCGGCGACCCGGATGGCAACGGCACGGGCGGCTCGGGCCAGAACATCACGGCCGAGTTCAGCACCCTGCCTTTCGTGCGCGGCACCGTCGGTATGGCCCGTGCCAGCGCCGCCAACAGCGCCGACAGCCAGTTTTTCATCATGTTCCAGCCGACGGCGAGCCTGAACGGCCAATACACCGTATGGGGTCAGGTGATCGACGGCATGGAGCGGGTGGACCGCATCACCCGCATCGACCCGGCGAACCCCACCACGCCGCCCACCACCCCCGACCGCCTCCTCCGCATGACCGTCGAAAGCATGCGGGTGTCCCACGGCACGGCCCGCGCCGACACGCTGACCGGCGGAACCGGCAAGGACTTCCTGCTGGGCGGAACCGGCGCCGACACGCTCAACGCCGGAGCGGCCAACGACCGGATCAACGGCGGAACCGGCAATGACCGGATCAACGGCGGAACCGGCACCGATACCCTCATCCTCTCGGGTGCCCGCACCGCCTATACCGTCACCCGCCTCGCCACCACCGCCGTCACCTACCAGATCAAGGGGCCGGACGGCACCGACCGGGTGACGGGCGTGGAGCGGGTGGAATTCGGCGGCGCCGCTCCGGTGACTATCGGCACCCTGGTTTCTTCCCGCCGCCGCGCCGCCGACCGCATGGCCGACGCGCTGACGACCCATCAGCCGACGCTGTCCGCCGCCACCACCGCCCCGGCTGGGGCCAAAAGCAACACCGGCCTCCTGGACGCGCTGGCGGCCGGTCCCTGGTAGAGCCGCTCAGGAAAGCATTCATATGCTGCCCGTCTCATACCAAAGGCGGTTGATGGCTTCCATTAATCGCCTTTGGTTCAAACCCGACAGCACCTTGCGAAGCAAGGTGCGAGAGGATGATACGGGCGGCAGATAATGGAAGCATTTAAACGCCGCCCGTATCACTCCTCGTTGGACAGCAGGCAGGCGGTGCGGTTGCGCACGACCACCGATGTGGACGGCCGTCCCTCGTTCTTGCCATCCTTGCGGCCGAGCGTGATGGCGTTGGCTTGGCTCGCCACCCCCAGGGACAGCAGCGCCATTCCCGCCTCGTCGATGATCTTCTGTCCCGCCTGCCAGCAGGTGACCCGCACCCCGTCGGCCGGGATGCGGACCTCGACGCCGCCGGTATCCGGCCCCACCGGCTCGGACGACCGCTTGCGCTCCAGGGTGGCGCCGGCCCCGGCGCTCCACAGGCCGACGGCGGCGACCGCCAGCAACAGAATAGGTACTCTCATGGCTTGCTCCTCCATCAGCTTCCAGGTGCCACCACGCTGATCGGCATCACCTTGGAGCGCACCTTGCCCCCCGGCAGCGCCTCGAACGCCTTCAGCACATCGGACAGGGCGGTCAACGGGATCGGCTGAAGGTCCTCGGTCTTGAACCGTTCGGGCAGGTGGGGCCCCACCTCCCGACTCGATGTCACGCAGGCAATGGACTCGCCGTTGCCGGGGTGGTCCATGCGGATGTTGAACGGCTTTTCCGTGCCCGGCGGGATCTCCACCGGCCGGCGCGCCTCGACGAAGGCGTCGGGCTGGAAACGGTTGGGGAAGATGCGCGCCACCGTCCCCTTGGCGTCGGCGTAATAGCAGTAGAGGAAGCCGTCGGCCGTCGTCTCGGCCTGGACCACCACCGCCTCGCCGACGCGGTAGCGCGGCTGCGGCCCACGGTCGGACGTCAGCACCACCTCGGGCTCGGTGGGCGCCGCCGGTTCGGGCTGGGGAAGCCCTTGCGCGGCGGCGGTCCGCACCGCCGGCTCTCCCGGAGCGTCGCCCCTGGCGTTGGGCTGGCTCAGCAGACGGTAATAAAGGTCGAAGTCCACCCGGCCGCTGGCGATCAGCCCGTTGTCGGCCTGATACCGCGCCACCGCCGCCTGGGTCCCGGCATCGAAGCCGCCGTCGGCCGGGCCGTCGTAATAGCCGGCGTCGCGCAGCACCCGCTTGGCGAAGCCGACCCGCTCGACTTCCGACATGCCGTCGAACCACTCGCGGGCCTGGGTCATGAAGGCGGGGTTGCTCTGGTCGATGCCCAGGCATTGCCAATAGGGGGTGCGGGTCAGCTTGCCCAGCACCTCGATGGTCGACAACTCGATCAGCGTGCGGACCGCCTGATGGAACCCCTCCGAGCGGTTGAGCGACACCGAGAAGTTGATGCCGGCCTTGTTGATGACGCCGCCGGCATCCCCACCGGCTCCCGACGCGGTCACGGCGATGGAGTTCGACGCCGACATGCCCGGCAAGATCTGGCGGGTCACCAGTTCGCCGACGTTGAGGTCCACCGACACCACCGACACCACCTGATCCCTCGACACCGCCAGATCGAGCCCCGGCAGCGACAGGCCGGCGCTCATCGCGTCGGCCAGCACG
>DASPMK010000063.1:0-3888 GCA_035627075.1 Azospirillaceae bacterium | reverse complement strand
GGTGTCGTGGAACCAGCCCTGGACCTTCCACCTGGAGCCGTCGTCGGTGTTCTTCTTCGACCTGTCGGCGGAGGTGGGCGACGCCTCCATCTCCTATGTCCAGAACCATCTGGGCGAAGTGGGCGGCGCCTTCCTGCCCGGCAGCGTCTGGACGCCGTGGAGTTCGCACCTGATAGCGCGCGTCAATGTCCGAGCGGGCACGCGGCTGGCCGACGCGCTCCTGGGCACCTCAGGCCGCGATCTGCTGACCGGCGGCGGGGGCCGCGACATCCTCCAGGGTTTCGACGGCGACGACCGCCTCCATGGCGGCGCCGGTGACGACCGCCTCGACGGCGGGGGCGGTGACGATCTGTTGATGGGCGGGGCCGGGGGTGACCGGATCGACGGCGGGGCGGGGCGGGATACCGTATCCTACGCCACGGACAACCGGGGCGTGACGGTGACCCTGGGGGCCTTCGGTCGTTCCAACGACGGCGAGCGCCTGTTGAACGTCGAGAACGCCATCGGCGGCCGAGGCGGCGACCGCCTGACCGGCGACCCTCTCGCCAACTTGATGGACGGCGGGGCCGGTAGCGACGCGCTGGCCGGGGCCGCCGGTGCCGATACCCTGGCCGGCGGGGCCGGCAACGACCGGCTGACCGGCGGGCCGGGCGCCGATACCTTCGTTTTCGCCGCCCACGAGGAGGCCGAAACCGACACCATCACCGACTTCCAGACCGGCCCCGGCGGCGATGTGCTGGATCTGTCGGCGCTGGCCCCGGCGGAGAGCTTCGAGGAGTTCCAGCGCAACAGTGTGGCGCAGCAAGGAGCCGGCACGGTGGTCACCGTGGCCGACTCCCTGCGCATCGTGCTGGATAATTTTCAGGCGTCGCGGCTGACCTCGGCCAGCGTGCGACTGTCGGCCTTCGACCCGCCGCCGGGACCGTTCAGCGGCCGTGGCGGCGGGTTTCTGGCAACGTTCGGGCCTTAAGACGGGGAAACACCCTCTCCGGCGGCGGTACCAGCCGGTTCCACCTGCCCTTCCCCCGCCTCCTGCGCCTCGGCCTTGAGGCGGGCGGTTTCGCGGCTCAGGCGGCGGAACTGGAGCAGGCTGAACGGCAGCGAGCCGAGATAGAGCAAACCCAGAATCGCCAGCGTCACCCACGGTGCCACCACCAGGAGCGCCGCCGTCAGCCCCACGCCGACCAGCACCGGTACGACGTAGTGCGGCGGCACCCGAATTCCCTTCAGCGAGAAGGTCGGCCAGCGGCTGATCATCAGCGCACCCACCCCCACCGCCCAGGGACCGACCAGCAGCGGGTGGTCCAGCACACCGGGACCGGTTTCGAACGACAGCATCATCGGCAGCAGCACCAGCGCCCCGCCCATGGGGGCTGGTACGCCGGTGAAGTATTTGAAGGCCCACGGCGGCAGGTCGGGATTGCCCAGGGCCGAGTTGAACCGGGCCAGCCGCAGGGCGCAGCACACGCTGAACGCCAGCACGGCGATCCAGCCCAGGCCGCCGCCGTCCTTCATCACCCACATATAGAGCAGCATGCCCGGCGCCACGCCGAAGCTGATGACGTCGGACAGACTGTCCAGTTCCTCGCCGAAGCGGCTGGCGCCGTTCAGCAGGCGGGCGATGCGGCCGTCGAGCGCATCGAAGATGGCGGCGATGACGATGGCCAGCACCGCATGCTCGTAGCGCTCCTGAATGCCGAAGCGGATCGCCGTCAACCCGGCCGACAAAGCCAGGGTCGTCAGCATGTTGGGCAGCAGCATGTTGAGCGGCAGCCCCTTGAGACGCCGCGGCCGGCGCGGCTCCAGGCGCGGCCTGCGACGGATGAACGGCCGCCGGGGGCGCATCATCGCTCTTCGCCCACGCGAGCCGGTTCGGACGATTGCAGGTCGGCCAGCACCGTTTCACCGGCGATGGTGGTCTGCCCGACCGCTACCAGCGGGTTGACATCGTCGGGCAGGAACACGTCGCAACGGCTGCCGAAACGAATCAGGCCGTAGCGCTCGCCCACCCTTACCTCCTGACCCGCCTTCAGCCAGCAACTGATGCGCCGCGCCACCAGGCCGGCGATCTGAACATAGGCGATCTCGCGCCCGTCGGGCAACCGATGACGCACCGCCGCGCGCTCGTTCTCCTCGCTGGCCTTGTCGAGCGAGGCGTTGACGAAGGTGCCGGCGTGGTATTCGGCTGCCATTACCGTGCCTTCGGCCGGCGCGCGCTGGACGTGGACGTTGAAGACGTTGAGGAAGATGGAAACGCGGGTCATCGGCGTCTCACCCATCTTCAGCTCCGGCGGCGGCAGCGCCTGGGTGATCATCGACACCACGCCATCGGCCGGCGACACGATCAGGCCGGGGCGCGTCGGCACCACCCGGTTGGGATCGCGGAAAAAGTAGACGCACCAGCCGGTTGCCATCAGCCCCAGCCACCCCAGGGGCTCGGCCACCTGGGCAAGCAGCGCCGCCCCCACCGCGAACGCCGCGATAAAGGGCCAGCCGGCACGATTGATGGGAACGATGACGGTCTTCAACGCGGACATAGTCTTACGATACTCCTGATGTCGGGCGGCGGCATTGTAGACACACCGGACGGCCACGTTAACCCCCGGTGATGCTTTTGCGCGTTGGTCGCTTTGCGCGGGGCGCCGCTTTCGTATAATACCCTTTCAGCCGTCCCGCCGGAGATGCCGCCCGTGAACACCGAGATCGCCGCCCGCCTGGAGCACATCCAGTCCCTTGCCGAGGTCGCGAAGACGGCGCTGCCGCTTGGCATGAACGCCATTTCGATCAGCGCCGACGGCATTCCGGTGATCGCCCGCCCGCCACAGCCGGCGCGACTCAAGTTCGCCATCGAGGGGTTGCTGTGGCATGTGGCCGTCAGCCCCGAAGAGGACGGCGACTGCATCTGCCAGGTCTGGACCGAGGTCGGCCACGTTCCCTATACCGCCCAGGCGCCCGACAAGCGCCGCGACATCATGGCCATCCTGCGCGGCACCCAGGGGCTGACGCGCGCCCGATTCGTCGTGGGCGAGTCCCAGAAAATCCTGGTCCTGTCGGAAACCCGAGTCGAGGGCCACGTCACTGCCGACGCCCTGGTCTACGAGGTGGTGATGCTGCTCCAGGAAGCCCGCCCGTTCCTGCGGCTGTTCTCCCACTACCTCTAAAAGCCTGTCCCGGAGATTGCCGGACGCGGAACAACGCGGACATGGAGCGTGTTGGGAGAGATTTGACTCCCGGAGGGCACAGCATGTCGATTTACGGCAGATCGACCGCACCGCATCACAGACACGCGCCGGCCGATCGGATGGCGGATGCCACCAGCGGAACGCAGAATCTTCTGTTGCTTCTGGCCCGTATCCTGCTCGGCGCGATCTTCGTGCAAAGCGGTTTCGGCAAGCTCACCAACCTTGCCGGTTTCACCGCGGGGCTGGAGGGCATGGGCGTGCCGGCCGCCACCGTGATGGCCGCCATCGGCGCCGCCGTTGAGTTCTTCGGCGGTCTTGCGGTGGTCCTTGGCGCATGGACTCGTCTGGCCGCCGTCGCGGTGGCCGTGTTCACCATCGCCGCCACCCTGATCGCTCACCGCTTCTGGGATGTTCCGGAAGCAGAACGAACCATGCAGAGCATTCAGTTTATGAAAAATGCCGCCATCACCGGCGGATTTCTGGCGCTGGTCGCGGCCGGTGGCGGATGTTTCAGCGTCGATGGACTGCTCAAGCGACGCCATCGGGAGTGAACCGGCCCGGCCCCTTTCTCACCTCTCCGGGGGCAGGGTCAACACTTGGCCGGGGTAGATCAGGTTGGGATCGCGGATCTGCCCCAAATTGGCGAAGTAGATGGTGACGTAGCGGATGCCCCTGCCATAGCTGTGCCGGGCGATCCGCCACAGGT
>DASPMK010000062.1:0-5106 GCA_035627075.1 Azospirillaceae bacterium | reverse complement strand
CGCGCCGCCTGGGGTGGCTTTCTGCGTGCGGCGCGGGCGCTGGCCGAACAGGGAAGCTTCGACGCGCTGGCCGAGGCCGAACCGTTCAACGCGATCAACGGGTTCTTCCGGGAGTGCGGGAGCCAACGAGTTGACGGTGCCTCTTAGTACTACAGCGGGTTGTTATCGGTTTGGGTTCGGCGTTTTCAATGGGAGCGCCGCGCCCGTTGCTGATGGCGCCGGCGCCAGACGGACCAGGCGATAACGGCCTCGGGGGCGGGGTCGCGCCAACCGGCGAGACGGGCCAGCAGGCGGCGGATTTCCGGAACGGTCAGCGGCAGCAGATCGGCTTTGAGGTCGAGCGGCGGTTCTCCCCCCGATGGCCGCCGTTCGCACGACGGAGAGAAAGGTCTACGGCAACTAACCCTGTCTTAAGGGCATACATCAGTAAAATCTGATGCAGTGAGGCCGTTGGATGGTTCAGGGTGTTCACTAAACCTCTGTGCGCGGGGGTGGGCCAAGCTTTTGGAATCGTTGGGGGCGGATCCGGCGGATTTGGGTGTTCACGAACCTGTAGTATAGTGTGCGCTCTCGCGGCCCCAGGGGAATCCTTCAGCATGACTGTGCCACGCCGGGTGGCGATTTACGCCCGCGTCTCGACGACCGAGCAGAGCCCCGAAGTCCAGCTGGCGGCTCTTCGCGATTACGCGGCCGGCCGGGGCTTTGTCATCCACGGCGAGTACATCGACCACCTCTCGGGTGATGGAGCACGGCGGCCCCGCCGGCCTCGCGGCAAGGGGCCGGCGTTCGACCGGCTGATGGCCGATGCCCACCAGCGTCGGTTCGACTGCGTTCTGGTCTGGAAATACGATCGCTTCGCCCGCTCGCTCGGCGTGCTGATCGCCGCCCTGCAGCGCTTCGACAGCCTCGGCATCGACTTCATCAGCTATACCCAGAGCATCGACACCACCACGTCGATGGGCCGCCTGTTCTTCAACATCATCGGCTCCTTCGCCGAATTCGAGCGCGAGATGATCGTCGAGCGGGTGCGGGCGGGGCTGGCCAACGCCCGCGCCAAGGGACAGGTGCTCGGCCGACCCGAGCGCGACCCCACCGCCAAGGCCCGGATCGTCGCCTTGCGGGCCCAGGGCCTGAGCTTGCGCGAGATCGCCCGGCGCGAGGGGCGTTCCGCCTCGGGGATCCTCAAGATCCTGCGCGCCCATCTGCCAGCCGTCGAGCCGTCGTGAGCCGATGCCACCCCTGACCGAAATCGCCTATCCGCGGCTGATGGCCCGCGTGCGCGAGCATTTGGGCGTGACGGGATTCGACGCCACGGCGCGCCGGGTGTTGATCCGCGCCAGCTTCGACGCTGCCCGTCGCTGCGATGATCCGGCCGACATCGTCAACTGCGCCATCGAGGAACTGGTGCGCCAGCGCTTCGAGCTGCCGGCGCTCGGCACCCTGCTGCGCGCCGCCCGGTCGGCGCGGGCCATCGTCAATCGCGGCTATCTGGCCAGCATCCACCAGGCCCTCGACCCGGCAACCCGCACCCGCCTGCAGGAGCTTTTGGCCGTCAAGCCCGGCCAGACCCGCACACCATGGGACGCGGTGAAGGCCGACGCCCCGCCGCCGTCGCCGCATCGGATGAAGGAATTCCTCACACATCTCGACGCGCTGCGCGACCTCGGCGCGGCGCCCACGGCGTTCGCCGGCGTTCCCGAACTCAAGCTCGGTCAGTTCGCCCTGGAGGCGCGCTCGTTGCACGCCGCCGCATTGGGCCAACTGACCGAGCCTCGGCGGTTGGCTCTGATCGCCTGCTTTCTGCGCCGTCAGGTCGCCCGCGCGCTCGACGATGCCGCCGAGATGTTCATCCGCCAGATGCAGCGGCTGCACAACCGGGCGCGCGAGGCGCTGGCCCGCCATCAGGCCCAGCGGGTGGAGCAGACCGACTCCTTGATCGCCCTGCTGCGCAAGGCGGTGGTCGCCTGCCGGGGCGACGCGCATCGCGCCGTCCACGGGGTCGAGCCGATCTGCAAAGTGCTGCCGATCGCCCCGTCCACCTACTACGCCCACGCCGCCCGACGGGCCGATCCGGCCAAGGCGCCGGCGCGCTCGCGAAGCGACGCGGAACTGAGTATGGCTCTTCGACGGGTCTGGGATGACACCTTCCAGGTCTACGGAGCACGCAAAGTGTGGCGGCAGTTGCGGCGGGAGGGCCTCGACGTGGCGCGCTGCACGGTGGCCCGGCTGATGCGCCGACTGGGCCTGAAGGGGGCAACGCGCGACAAGGCGGTGCGCACCACGCTCAGCGACCGGGCGCCGCCGTGCCCCCTTGCGGCGGCAGCGGTTCCGGCACGGAACCGCGAAAGCCGGCTGACCGGGTGAACCGCCAGTTCCGGGCGCCGCGCCCGAATGCCTTGTGGGTGGCCGACTTCACGTACGTCGCGACGTGGCAGGGCTTCGTCTATGGGAGGCGTCGCACGCGGGCAAGGTCACTGCGGTTTTTCCGATGACGCCTGACTTCCCTCTTTCTTTGGTCTAGAATCATCTCGTTAGAGGTGGGAGGGGTGAACATGGCGAAACGGCGCCCCTGGGCTGCACTTGGCACCGACACGTCGGGTGTGGTGGGCATCCTGTTCGCGCTGGCCTTGCCGATCCTGGTAGGGTTCACCGGGTTAGGGATCGAGGTCGGCCTTTGGTATCTTGATCGCCGCGAAACGCAGATGGCCGCCGACGCCGCCGCCGTCAGCGCCGCCTTCGAGGCCCTGCGCCAGTCGGACGAGTCCACTATCACCACAGCCGCGCGGCAAGAGGCGGCGCGCCACGGCGTCAATGCCGCCATCGGTGTGTTCGAGGTCAACCATCCCCCTTTGTCCGGCCCCAACACCGACAACATCGACGCCGTCGAGGTGCGCATCAGCCAGCCGCGCAACCTGCTGCTCGCCCGTCTGTTCCTGGGCGACAGCATCGACATTTCCGCCCGCGCGGTGGCGATACCGAACCCGTCGGGCACCGCCTGCGTGCTGTCGCTGGACGCTAACGCCGCCGGGGCCGTCACCGTCAGCGGTAACGGCACCATTGACATGCCGGGTTGCGTCGTCGCCGCTAATTCCAATGACGACCAGGCGATCGAATTGACCGGCAGCGGCACGCTCAAGACCCAGACCCTATCCACCCCCGGCGGCTTCAACCAGATCGGTGGCAGTTCAACCCTGTCCACGACCGAGGCGTTGCGCACCCGCGTTCAGCCGCTGGCCAACCCCTACGCGGATTTGAACGCTCCGGCGGTCGGAGCTTGCGAGCACAACAGTTACGCCGCTGGCGGCGGCGGCGGGCATGGCGGCGGAGGTGGTGGAGGCTCATCCACGCCGGTATCCCTGTCGCCCGGCACCTACTGTAACGGTATGTCCTTCGGTTCCCAGGCGCAGGTGGATTTCGCTCCCGGCACCTACGTCGTGGCCGGCGGCCAGTTCCAGGTCAGCGCCGGAGCGACGCTGGCATGCGGCGGCTGCACCAGCGGGGATGGCGTTACCTTCATTCTCACCAGCAACGGCACCGGCTACGCCCAGGTGCGGATCAACGGCAACGCTTCCATCGACCTGCGCGCGCCCAACCACGGCAGCTACGCCGGCCTGCTGTTCTTCCAGGACCCGGCCGCGCCGACGGGCGGTACCAACTATTTCAACGGCAACGCTACCATGAAGCTGCATGGCGCGCTGTATTTCCCCCACCAGAGCGTGGATTTTTCTGGCAACAGCTCGATCGCGGGGGCGGCCTGTACCCAGATTGTCGCGGCAACCGTGGTGTTTTCCGGGGCATCGACGATGGGGTCGAACTGCACCGATAGCGGCGTCACCGAAATCAACGCCGGCGGCACGGTCAATCTGGTCGAATAAGGACAGTGAATGTGACGACTGTCACAGCCCCAACCGGCCATCGGGTGTGCAATAATAAGGCTATGGAGTAACCCGGGGGTGTCGGATGTCGGCGATCAAAGACGGTTTCAAGCGCCTCGCGCGCGGCCGTCGAGGCAACGTCGCCATCGAGACCGCGCTGGTGACCCCGGTGGCGATGCTGCTGCTCGTCGGGGTGATCGATTATGGCATGGCGGTCTACGATAATATGCAGCTGACCAGCGCCGTGCGCGCCGGGGCCCAGTACGCGCTACGCAATGACGCCGATCTGACGACGGTCAAGACGGTGGTGATGAACGCGCTCACCATCGACCGGGCGGCGGTGAAGGCCTACGCCGTGAGGGTATGCGGCTGCGCCAACGGCACGGACGTCGACTGCTCCGACACCTGCAGCGACGGGAGCGCCCGCCGTCGCTTCGTTCTCATCACGGCGGTCCAGGACCATACCGCGCTGTTTACCTATCCGGGAATCCCCAACCCGGTATCGCTGTCGGCCGAGGCCCGGATCAGGGTTGAATGAGGGGTAAACCATGATCGCCACGCCACGACATCGCTGGTGGTCCGGCACCTCGGCGGTCGAGTTCGCCCTGGTAGCTCCGGTGGTCCTGATCCTGCTGACCGGCATCATCGAAACCGGCCGGCTGTTCTGGATTCAAAACACTCTCCAGTACGCTACCGAGGAAGCCGCCCGCTGGGCCATGGTGAACCAAGCCGCCGGCGAGGCGGAAATGGTCGCCTATGCCCAGTCGAAGCTGACCGGCCTCAACCCGGCCGGCGTCGCCGTCACCGCCTCCCCGGAGACGGTTGACGGCACCAGCTACGTGACCATCCAGGCCACGTACCAGTTCAGCTACGCGATATCCCTACTGCCAGGCGGCTCCTTGACGCTGACCGGCAGCACTCGCGTTCCGCTGATCGATTAGGTGAACCGCGCCGAGTTTTTCGGATGCCCCATTTCCTGAGAAGTGACCTTGCCCCCATGCCACGCCTCCCATAGCGGGAGGGTTATGCCGCCCGCGTGCTACGCTGGCGGTGCCACGTCTCCTCGAATGCCCTGGGCTGCGCGGGCTGGTTTTGGCCTGCGTGCACAGGGAGCGTGTGGGGCAACGGGTGCAGGCCCGGAAGGGGAATTTGACGTAGATGACGGCGTTTGTAAAGGCCGAATGAAATTTCCCCAGATTGGGCGGGCGAAAAATCCCCAGATGGTTTGCAG
>DASPMK010000061.1:0-10248 GCA_035627075.1 Azospirillaceae bacterium | reverse complement strand
TAGTTGACCACCACGGCATAGCCGCGCTCGGCGCCCATCAGGCAGGTAGCGGCGCCAATGCCGCGGCTGCCGCCGGTGACGACGAGAACGCCGTTTTGCTGAGGCATCGTCCCGGGCCTCCTAGAGGTCGAGAACCAGGCGCTCCGGAGCCTCAAGGCTCTCCTTGACGCGGACGAGGAAGGTCACGGCTTCCTTGCCGTCGACGATGCGGTGATCGTAGCTCAGGGCGAGATACATCATCGGCCGCACCACGACCTGCTCGTCGACCACGACCGGCCGGTCCTGGATCTTATGCATGCCGAGAATGCCCGACTGCGGCGTGTTCAGGATCGGCGTGGACAACAGCGAACCATAGACGCCCCCGTTGGACACGGTGAAGGTGCCGCCAGTCAGGTCGTCCATCGACAGCTTGCCGTCGCGGGCCTTCTTGCCGAGGTCGCCGATGGTCTTCTCGATCTGGGCGAACGACATCTTGTCGGCATCGCGCACCACCGGAACTACCAGACCCTGCGGCGTGCCGACGGCGACACCGATATCGTAGTAGTTCTTATAGACCAGGTCAGTGCCCTCGATCTCGGCGTTGACGGCCGGGATTTCCTTCAATGCCTGGATGCACGCCTTCACGAAGAAGGACATGAAGCCCAGCTTCACGCCGTGCTTCTTCTCGAAGAACGCCTTGTACTCCTCGCGCACGGCGAGGATGTTGGACATGTCCAGCTCGTTGAAGGTGGAGAGCATGGCCGCCGTGTTCTGCGCCTCCTTCAGGCGCTCGGCGATGCGCTGACGCAGGCGCGTCATCCGCACCCGTTCCTCCTGCGCCGCACGCGGCCGCTGACCAGCCGGGACCGGCTTCCACATCGATGGAGCGGGGGCGGCCGGGGCAGGGGCCGGCTTGGCGGCCGGGGCGGCCTTCGGCTGGGCGAGATAGTTCTGAACGTCTTCCTTGGTCAGGCGGCCGTCCTTGCCCGATGCCGGGATTTTGGCGGCGTCGAGGTGGTTCTCCTCGACCAGCTTGCGCACCGCCGGCGACAGCACGTCGTGCGCCGGTTCGGCGGTGGTGACGCCACCGGCATGTACCGTCAGCGTCGGCGCGGTCGCCGGAGTGGTGTGCTGGGCGGCAGCCGGTGCCGGCTTGGCGGCCGGCGCGGCGGCAGCGGCACCCTCGCCGATAATGCCGAGAATGGCCCCTACTTCGACGTTGGAACCCTCCGGCGCCACGATTTCGGACAACGTGCCGGCAGTGGTGGCGTTGACTTCCAGGGTGACCTTGTCGGTTTCAAGCTCCACCAGGGGCTCGTCAACCTGCACTGTGGCCCCGACCTGCTTCAGCCAACGGGCAACCGTCGCTTCCGAGACCGACTCGCCCAGTGTGGGCACCTTGATTTCCGTAGCCATAGATTCTTCCCTTGGGATTTTTTGTTCTGGCTTGCGTCCGTTGAACAACACGGAAACCGCCGGCCCCGCCAGACCGGGACCGGCCGCTTGCATCACTTGACGGTCAGTGCGTCATCGATCAGCTGAGCCTGCTCGCGGTTATGGCGACGCAAGAAACCCGTGGCCGGTGCGGCCGCCTCGGGACGACCGGCGTACCTGGGCCGCGTCGCGTTCATTTTGATGCCCGACATCACCGACTCCAGACGACGGTCGACGAAGAACCAGTAACCCATGTTGGCGGGCTCCTCCTGGCACCAGACGACGTCGGCGTTGGGGAACATCGCCAACTCCTTGGCCAGCGCGTCAGCCGGCCAGGGATAAAGCTGCTCGACGCGCAGAATCGTAACCTCGTCCTGAATACCCCGGCTGTCGCGCTCCTGCAGCAGGTCGTAATAGACCTTGCCGGTGCAGAGCACGACGCGCGCGATCTTCTCCGGATTCGCCGGCCGCTTGCCCTCGTGCAGCACACGGTGGAAGTGGGTCCCCTTGACGAACTCGTCAAGGCTCGATACGCACATCTTGTGTCGTAGCAGCGACTTCGGCGTGAAGATCACCAGCGGCTTGCGGAAGCTGCGGCGGATCTGACGGCGCAGGATGTGAAAGTAGTTGGCCGGCGTGGTGACATTGGCCACCTGCCAGTTGTCCTCGCCGCACAACTGAAGAAAGCGTTCCGGACGGGCCGAAGAGTGCTCCGGCCCTTGGCCTTCGTAGCCGTGTGGCAGCAGCATGACCAAGCCGGACAGGCGCAGCCACTTGGCCTCGCCCGAGCTGATGAACTGGTCGATGATGACCTGGGCGCCGTTGACGAAATCGCCGAACTGTGCCTCCCACGCCACCAGAGTGTGCGGCTCGGCCAGTGAGTAGCCATACTCGAAGCCGAGCACGGCGGCCTCGGACAGCGGGCTGTCGTGGACGTCGTAGAGCGGCTGGCCGTCCTTGATGTGGTTGAGCGGGATGTACCGTTCTTCCGTCTTCTGGTCGACCAGCACCGAATGGCGCTGCGAAAAGGTGCCTCGGCCCACGTCCTGGCCCGACAGACGCACGCCGGCTCCCTCGGCCAGCAGGGTGCCGAATGCCAAGGCCTCGCCGGTCGCCCAATCGATACCTTGACCGGTTTCGATCATCTGCGCCTTGGCCTTCAACTGGCGGACGATCTTCGAGTTGAGCTCGACGTTCGCCGGCACGGTCGAGATGGTCTTGCCCACCAGCTTCAGGACGTCGATATCGACCCCGGTGTCGCCCCGGCGCTCCTCGTCCTTGATGTCGGCGGTCTGCAACCCCGACCACTTGCCCTCGAACCAATCCGCCTTGTTGGGCTTGAAGGCGTTGGCAGCCTCGAATTCCACCTCCAGGCGCGCGATGAAGTCCTGGACGATCTTGTCTGCTTCGACCTGGGTGACGACCTGCTCGTGGATGAGCTGGCGTGCATAAATCTCGCGCGTGGTCGCGTGGTCGCGGATGGTCTTGTACATCAGGGGCTGGGTGAAGCCCGGTTCGTCGCCCTCGTTATGGCCGTGGCGGCGGTAGCAGAACAGGTCGACGACCACGTCCTTGCCAAACTTCTGGCGAAACTCGATGGCGATGCGGCTGACGTGGACCACCGATTCCGGATCGTCGCCGTTGACGTGGAAAATCGGCGCCTGAATGGCCTTGGCCACTTCCGACGGATAGGGTCCGCCGCGCGAATACTGCGGTGCGGTGGTGAAACCGATCTGGTTGTTGATGATGAAGTGGATGGTGCCGCCGGTGCGATAGCCCTTCAGCTCCGACAGCAACAGCGACTCCGGCACCAGACCCTGGCCGGCGAACGCGGCGTCGCCGTGCAGCAGGATACCCATGACGCTGGAGCGTTCGACGATGTCGTGACGCTGCTGTTGCTTGGCGCGCACACGACCCAGCACCACCGGGTTGACGGCCTCCAGGTGCGACGGGTTGGGCGAAAGCGACAGGTGGACGATGTTGCCGTCGCCGAAGTCACGATCCGACGAGGTCCCCAGGTGGTACTTCACATCACCCGAGCCCTGCACGTCCTCCGGCGAGGCGGAGTTGCCCTGGAACTCGGAGAAGACGGCCTGGAACGGCTTGCCCATGAAGTTGGCGAGCACGTTGAGACGGCCGCGGTGGGCCATGCCAAGCACCACTTCCTTCAGGCCGAGCTGTCCGCCGCGCTTGAGAATCTGCTCCAGCGCCGGGATCAGCGACTCGCCACCCTCAAGGCCAAAGCGCTTGGTACCGGTGTACTTCTTGTCGAGGAAGCGCTCAAACGTCTCCGCGGCGGTCAGACGCTCCAGGATGGCGCGTTTGCCGTTGACGGTGAAATCGGTGTGGTTGCGCCCACCCTCGATGCGCTCCTGAATCCAGGCCTTCTGCTCGGGGTCCTGGATGTGCATGAACTCCACGCCGATGCAACCGCAGTAGGTCTTGCGCAGGACGTCCATGATCTGGCGCAGCGTGGCGCTTTCCAGACCCAGCGAGTAATTCAGGAAGATCGGGCGGTCCCAGTCGGCCTCGGTAAAGCCGTAGGTGGCGGGATCAAGCTCGGGGTGCGGCTCGCGCTTTTCCAGCCCCAGCGGGTCGAGCTGCGCCAGAAGATGGCCGCGCACGCGGTAGACCCGGATCAGCATCAGCGCGCGAATGGAATCGAGCGTCGCCTGACGGAGTTGATCGGCCGACAGCGCGGCCAGCGGCATCGGCACGCGAGCTGCACCCCCGGCCGCCTGGAACGGACCGGCGGGGGCGGCACCGGGGGCGGCGTGACCGTTGATGACGGACGCGTCGCTCGGAGCCCAGGGCGCACCGCGAAGCTCGGTGAGAATGCCCCGCGAGTCGTCATCCAGCTCGGCGAAGAAGCCGGACCAGCTGGAATCGACCGACTTTGGGTCGGTCAGGTAGCGGTGATACAGCTCGGCGAGATAGGTCGCGTTCGCGCCATACAGGAACGAAGACTGCACGGGATGGGTCATGATGATCGACGGGGTGTAACCCCCGCCCTCTTCTCCCTGATCGTGAGACAAAGGACGGGAAAGTTGCCTTCCCCGTCCCGTTTCTTCTTCTTTAGCCCTTCAGGGCCTTCAACATGGTGCTGCCCAGGCTGGCCGGGCTGTCGGCGACGTGAATACCGACGGACTTCATGAACTCGATCTTGAAGTCGGCGGTATCGTTGCCGCCGGAGATCACCGCGCCGGCGTGGCCCATGCGGCGTCCCGGAGGAGCCGTGCGGCCGGCGATGAAACCGACCGTCGGCTTCTTGATCTTGGCGTCGCGCAGGAACTCCGCGCCTTTGACCTCGGCGTCACCACCGATCTCACCGATCATGATGATGCCCTCGGTTTCCGGGTCGTCCAGGAACAACTGCAGGCTGTCGACAAAGTTGGTGCCGTTGACCGGGTCACCGCCAATGCCGATGCAGGTGGTCTGGCCGAGACCGGCCGCCGTGGTCTGAGCCACCGCTTCATAAGTAAGCGTGCCGGAACGCGACACAATGCCGATCTTGCCACGCTTGTGGATGTGGCCGGGCATGATGCCGATCTTGCACTCGTCCGGCGTGATGATGCCGGGGCAGTTCGGGCCGATCAGGCGGGTCTTGGAGTTGGCCAGAGCCCGCTTCACCTTGACCATGTCGAGAACCGGGATACCCTCAGTGATGCAGACCACCAGCGGAATCTCGGCGTCGATGGCCTCCAGGATGGCATCGGCCGCGAACGGCGGCGGCACGTAGATCACCGAGGCGTTGGCACCGGTCTTCTCGACGGCGTCGGCCACGGTGTCAAACACCGGCAGGTCGAGGTGCTTGGTACCGCCCTTACCGGGGGTCACGCCGCCGACCATCTTGGTGCCGTAGGCGATCGCCTGCTCGGAGTGGAAGGTGCCCTGGGCCCCGGTGAAGCCCTGGCAGATGACCTTCGTGTTGGAATTGACGAGGACGGCCATGATTACGCAGCCTCCTTCACGGCCTTGACGATCTTTTCAGCGGCATCGGCCAGATTGTCGGCCGACGTGATGGGCAGGCCGGACTCGGCGAGAATCTTCTTGCCGAGATCGACGTTGGTGCCTTCGAGACGAACCACCAGCGGAACATGGAGGCTGACCTCGCGGGCCGCCGCCACCACGCCCTCGGCGATCACGTCGCAACGCATG
The DNA here is from genome assembly GCA_035627075.1 of Azospirillaceae bacterium. Taxonomy (GTDB): domain Bacteria; phylum Pseudomonadota; class Alphaproteobacteria; order Azospirillales; family Azospirillaceae; genus DASPMK01. The sequence continues at coordinate 4,677 of DASPMK010000061.1, read as the reverse complement.
ATGCCGCCGAAGATGTTGACGAGGATGCCCTCGACGTTCGGATCGGACAGGATCAGCTTGAATGCCGCCGTCACGCGCTCCCGGGTCGCACCGCCGCCGACGTCCAGGAAGTTGGCCGGTTCGGCACCGTAGAGCTTGATGATGTCCATGGTCGCCATGGCAAGGCCGGCGCCATTGACCATGCAGCCGATGTTGCCGTCGAGAGCCACGTAGTTGAGCGAGTGGCGAGCCGCCTCGATCTCCTTGGCATCCTCTTCCGACTCGTCACGCAAATCTTCGATGTCCTTGTGACGAAACAGAGCGTTGTCGTCGAAGTTCATCTTGGCGTCGAGCGCGATCACGTCACCCGCGCCGGTCACGACCAGCGGGTTGACCTCGACCAGCGAGGCGTCGGTATCGACGACCGCCTGATAGAGGCTGACGATCAGCTTGACGGCCGAGTTCACCTGCTTGCCTTCCAGGCCCAGGCCGTAGGCGACCTTGCGGGCATGGAAGCCGGAGATGCCGCTCACCGGGTCGATGGCGACCTTGATGATCTTCTCCGGATGATGGTGGGCCACCTCCTCGATCTCCATGCCGCCTTCGGTGGAGGCGACGATGGTGATGCGGGAGCTGGCACGGTCGAGGAGCAGCGAGAGGTACAGCTCGCGCTTGATATCAGCGCCTTCCTCGATATAGATGCGCTTGACTTCCTTGCCCTCGGGACCGGTCTGCTTGGTCACCAGGACATGGCCCAGCATCTCGTCGGCGTTCTTGACGACGTCCTCGATGGACTTGACGACGCGCACGCCGCCCTTGCCCTCGGGGTTGTCCTTGAAACGGCCGGCGCCACGGCCACCGGCATGGATCTGGGACTTCACGACCCAGACCGGGCCGCCGAGTTCCTTAGCGACCTGTTCCGCTTCTTGGGGGGTGTAGGCGACGCCGCCGCGGGGCACCGCGACGCCGTACTTCTTCAAGAGGCCCTTGGCCTGATACTCATGGATATTCATGGGTGTCCGTTTGTCTTGGGCGGCTCTACAGGTTCATTCAGCGAACGGTTCAGCCCGGCCGACCGCTGGGAAGGCTAGGATTCTACCATTCTTTACCACTGGGGCAACTCTGGAATGCGATCGGCGCAAGGCCATCGCTCCAGCGTACCCCGGAACGATCCCTCTCCCCCGGCGGGTACCGCCCAAAGAGAGTCGGGACAGAGAGCGGCGCAACCCCTTCGGGCGAAGAGACCGCGCGCGAACCCGGCTCCAGCGTCCGGGAATCCGGTTCCGGCTCCGCGCGCCCGGCCCCTGAGGCCAGCGCGCGAGCGCGCCGTTACATCATCAAGGCCGCGGGGCCGATGGCTGGTGCCCGGCCATGGCGGCTAGCCTTCTTACAAAGACACCGCTCCCTCGAACAGCCCGAACCGCTGTGAAGGGCAAGGCCTTTCCCGCGCTAAAATTTTCTAACGAATAAACAGTTTTCCATGCCGCCGGCTCCGGGAGCCGTGGGGGGCAAGCCCCTTCCGCCGATCCGCCGCCGGCGGCGGGGACCGCGACGGACCGGCCAAAACAGCCACGCCCGTCGCGGTCCATTCCCAGACTTAGGCCTTCTCGGCTTCCATCTTCTTGACGACGTCGACCAGAACCTTGACGGCGTTGACGGAGTTCTCGAACTCCTTCTTCTCGGCCTCGTTCATCTCGATCTCGACGATCCTCTCGACGCCCCCCTCGCCGATGATGACCGGCACGCCGACGTACAGGTCGTCCACGCCGTACTGGCCGGTCAGATGGGCGGCGCAGGGCACCAGGCGCTTCTTGTCCTTCAGGTAGGACTCGGCCATGGCGATGGCGGAAGCGGCCGGGGCGTAGAAGGCCGAGCCGGTCTTGAGCAGCTTGACGATCTCGGCGCCGCCGTCACGGGTCCGCTGGACGATGGCGTCCAGTCTCTCCTGGGTGGTCCAGCCCATCTTCACCAGATCCGGCAGCGGGATGCCGGCGACGGTGGAGTACCGGGTCAGCGGCACCATGGTGTCGCCGTGGCCGCCAAGCACGAAGGCGGTCACGTCCTCGACCGAGACGTTGAACTCCTCGGCCAGGAAATAGCGGAAGCGGGCGCTGTCGAGCACGCCGGCCATGCCGACTACCTTGTTCGCCGGCAGACCGGAAGCCTGCTGCAGCACCCACACCATCACATCGAGCGGGTTGGTGATGACGATGACGAAGGCGTTCGGGCAGTACTGCTTGATCGCGCCACCGACCGTCTTCATGACGCCGGTGTTGATGCCGATCAGGTCGTCACGGCTCATGCCCGGCTTGCGGGGCACGCCGGCGGTGACGATCACGACGTCGGCCCCGGCGATCACCGAGTAGTCATTGCCGCCGCCCACCTTGGCGTCGAAGCCTTCGACCGGCGAAGCCTCGGCGATGTCGAGAGCCTTGCCGTCCGGCATGCCTTCGGCAATGTCGAACAGGACGATGTCACCGAGTTCCTTGAGGCCGGCCAGGAGGGCCAGCGTGCCGCCGATCTGTCCGGCGCCGACGAGCGCGATCTTCTTGCGTGCCATTTCCGGGTTCCTTGATGCCTTTTTCCGGTCGTTTCCTGTCCTTCGGGGCGGGCGTCCGACCGGGCCGGCGGCCCACCCAGTCCGCTGCGGTTCCTAGCGCGAATCACCGTCGAGGGCAAGCCTGACGGGAGCCCCTCATCACAAATGGCTAGGAAATTCCATTACCACGGGAGGGTGACGGCGGAACCCGCCGTGCGCCTGGACCGTTGATCCAGCAATACAAGGCATTCTCCTGGATCGCCCATGGCTCCGCGTACGTTGGCCGCATCCGTTGCCGTACTCCTCCTGGGGGGCTGCGCCGACCTGACCGGAGTCACGCGCGGCGACCGGCCGCCGTACGTCGTCGCCGAGGCGCTCAAGACGTACGACCTGCCCCGCCTGCGCCCGGAGGCGATGGACACCGTATGCCGGGAAAATCGGAACTATCTCCAGACCGCGATCCCGCCGTGGGAGGAGTACCGTCCCTGGTGGGCGTACGCCTTCGCCCCCCGCGCCGACTGGGAGGTGGAGCGGGAGGAATGGCGGATCTGCCGCCCGCTGTTCGAGGAGATCATTGCCCGGTTCGATCCCGATCTGCCGCCCTCGCCGCCGGGCGGCTTCACCGTGTCGTCACACCCCCGTGGGAACGCCGAAAAACTCCAGATGCCATAGCATTTCGATCTCGGTCAGTGGGTAGTCGTAGCCTTCGCGCGCGTTCAGCAGGCGCCGAGGGGCTATGCGGGCGGCCTTGGCCTGGAGGAGGATGGCGGTGCGCATGGTAAGCCCCGCCCGCCACGCAAGCGCCGTCACCCCGCGCGGGCTATGCGATTGCAACACTCCATCGACCACCGAGGTGTGACAGCCGATCATCAGGGCCAGCGCGGTCTTCACGAAGTCGATCTGGCTCCAGGCCAGGGCGTCGCCGACCGCCCGATCGTCAAGTTGCCCGTCCCGGTGCATCCGCCGCGCCCGCTGGGCCTGGCTTTCACGGGGTCGGGCGTTTTCGCAAGGCCGGGCGGTGTCGGCACGGGAAACCCAATCGATGCGCCGCCGGGTAGTCGACACCACGTCGAGCGCCGCCTCGGGATCGACATCGTGGCGGAAGATCAACTCGTCCAGGATTTCCTGATCGACAAAACGGGCCAACCGCGACGCCAGCCGGGGAGGCAGAAGAGGTCGGCGGGCCAAGCGCAGTTGCCATTCGGCGTTACGGGCGGCATCCTCGACCAGCCACGCCAGGGTCTCCTCGGGAATGGCGGCACCGCGGTTGCCGAGCAGCGCCGAAACCGCCTCGCCATCGCCGGTTTCGGCGATGGCCGTCGACACCCGCGCCGACACCCGGTCGCGACCGGCGATCGCCACCAGCGCCCAGGTGGCCGGATCGGCCGCGATGATGTCCAAAAGGTCGTCATCGGCCAGGGTGACGCAATAGTGGAGGATGGGCTCGGCCACCGCCCGCTCGACGTCGCGGGACAACTGGCGGACCACCGACGGAGGCGCGCACTCGATGTCCTTGATGCTGGAGGCCAGCGCCGCGCGCACGGTGACGGCATGGTCGCGCGCCAGGGCCTCCATGGCCTTGACGGTCACCTGATAGACCTGGGCGAGTTGGTCTTGCGACACCTGAGGCAACAGCCGACACAATTTGCCGGCCAGCACGACGCGTACACTCTCGTCGCTGTCGGTGGCGAAACTCTCGATGGGCGAGCCGGCCACCGCCGGCACGACGGTCATGTCGCGTCCGGTTGGGGTCGCTGGGATGTGTTTCCCGCTCACGGTTCCTCGACACTACATGCAGCGTCCACCGGCATGCCGCCGGCCCGGCTCCCCTCCGCCTTCAAGACCATGAATTCGCCGAATGTATTAATAATTTCCTAAAGGCCTGTCCGGGAACAATCCCCGCCATCTCACGGCGTTGCTTTGATAGTGTCGAGCATCTTCTCGGACAGGCTCTAACAACCCTTGCCTCCATTGCGCGCGGCCGTAATCCTGGAGAGCATTACGGCTTCAACCGACCTTGAAGAAGGAGACGAGTTGATTCAACCCCTCGGCCTGGGTAGCCATGGACTGGGCGGCGGCGGTGGTTTCCTCGACCAGCGCCGCGTTCTTCTGCGTCATCTCGTCCATCTGCGCCACGGTCGAGTTGATCTCGTCCAGCG
>DASPMK010000060.1:0-3655 GCA_035627075.1 Azospirillaceae bacterium | reverse complement strand
CACGCCGTTGCGGTCGACGATGTCGGCGCGGCCGGTGGCGGCGTTCTCCTTGCCGGCGGCGCGGATGGCCGGCGGCTCGACGCCGTTGGACAGCACCGTGGCGTCGACCAGCCGCAAGGCCACCACGCCAAAGGCCATGGTGAAGCAGGCGGCAGTGACGAGAAGGCGGGCGCGGGCGCGCTCCAGGGACTTGTCCGCCGGAGTGCGGGCGCGGGCGGACTTGTGGGCGGCGAAGCCGAAGTGCGCGGCGGCGGGCTCGAAAGCGGAGTAGACGGCATCGGTCATTGCTGGCCAGCTCCGAGCTTGACGAGAAGCATGCCGATGGCGTCGTCGTTACGGACGGTGGCCGCCTTCGTCTTGTTGGGTTTGCGTTGCGGTGCCGGGGCCGGTGCCGGGGTCGTGACCGGAGCGGCGGTGGCGCGGGCTTCCTCCAGCATGTCGGCGGAGACGCTGGCGATGGCCGCCTCCTCGGCGTCCTCCACGTCGGCGGCCGGCGCCACCTGAACCGGCCGGGCGACCGGCAGGCTGGGGACGGCCGGTGCCACCGGCATCGGCATCGGCATCGGCATCGGCATCGGCAGGGGCGGCGTGGCCGACGGCGGAGGGGTAACCAGCGGCACCGTGCGCAGAGGAAGCGGGTCGAACGCAGCGACCATCTGCTCGGCCGTCAGCGGCTTCATCGTCGGCAGGAACTGGTGTGCCAGCATCTCGATGCGCTGGGGGTCGTTGAGGTAGGCCCACTCGGCCTTGAGGACCTTGATGGACTCCTGCTCCTGGACGATCTCGCGGTCCAGCGCCGAGAGCTGGTCGTGGAGCGCCTGCACCTCGTAGGAGGTCTTGAACAGGACGACTCCGGCGCCAGCCGCCAGGGCCAACCAGAAGAAGGTCGCCTTGCCGAACATCACGCGGCCTCCGGGGACGGCGCGTCCGTACGCACGGCCGCGCGCAGGTGGGCGGAGCGGGCGCGCGGATTGGCGGCCTGCTCGGCCTCGGACGGGGCGACGGGGCGGCGGGCGGAAAGGGTGAAGGTGGGGGCGGGACCCGGAGTGGTCGCCATCGGCGCGTGACGCGACGGCCCGGCCTCGCGCCCCGACCGCTTGCGCAGGAACTCCTTGACCTGCCGGTCCTCCAGCGAGTGGAACGACACCACCGCCAGCCGGCCGCCGGGGTTCAGCAGGCGCTCGGCGGCGGTAAGACCGCGGCGCAGCTCGCCCATCTCGTCGTTCACCAGAATACGAAGGGCCTGGAAGGTGCGGGTGGCGGGGTCGATGCCGTCGCGGCTCTTGGGCACCACGCGGCGCACGACGTCGGCCAGTTGGGCGGTGCGCTCGATCGGGGTTTCGGCGCGGGCGGCCACGATGGCGCGGGCGACCTTGCGGGCGAAGCGCTCCTCGCCCAGCTCGAAGATGGCCTTGGACAGCTCCTGCTCGGAGGCGGAGTTGACGACCTCGGCAGCGGTCGGCCCATCGCGGCCCATGCGCATGTCGAGCGGCGCGTCGAAGCGGAAGGAGAAGCCGCGCTCGGGCTCGTCGATCTGCGGCGAGGAGACACCGAGGTCGAGCGCCACGCCGTCCACGCCGGTCACGCCGTGCTTGGCCAGGAGTTGGTCCATATCGCCGAAGCGGCCTTCGAGCACCGTCAGGCGGCCGGGGTACCGGGCGGCCAGCTTGGCGCCCACGGCCACGGCGCGGGGGTCGCGGTCGATGCCCCAGACGGTCGTGTCCGGGGCGGCGTCCAGAATGGCGCGGCTGTAGCCGCCGACGCCGAAGGTGCCGTCGACGTAGACGCCGCCGGCTTGGGGCTTCAGGGCGGCGATCACCTCGGACAGCAGGACGGAAATGTGGCCTTGGCCGGGAAGCGGCTCGGACATCACTCGCCTCCCTTGGCGCGGGTCGCGGCGCGGGCGACGATGCCCGACAGCGATATGTTGGAGTTGCGGGCCTTTTCGCGCAGCGCGGTTTCGTGCGCCCGATACGAGCCGGGGTCCCAGATCTGGAAGGTCTTGCGGCGCCCGACGAAGGTGGCGTCCTTGGTGATGCCGGCGTACTCGCACAGGTGCTGGGGCAGGCTGATGCGGCCCTCGTTGTCGAAGGACAGCTCGACGGACGAGCCGAAGATCACGGTTTCGATCATCTCGCGCTCCTCCTCCGGCAGGTCCGGAGACTCCAGGCTCTCGGAAAGTTGCTCCATGTGTTCCAGGCTGCACGCATCAAGGGCCTGATGCTGAAGCGAAGGAAACACCACGACCTTGAGGCCGGCTGGACCCGCCAATTGCGAACGGAACGACGCCGGGACGGAAACCCGTCCCTTGCTGTCGATCTTGTTCACATATGTGGACAGGAACACGGCCATTTTGCCGACACCCCGTTAACCTTATTAATTCGTTGGCATTGAAACTCCTGGTGCACCGCGGCGGGCGTCGAAATCTTAACGGCGACACCCGAGCCTGTGGGCACTTACCCCCTTCGATCTGGGTGTTTATGGGATATCATGGGATTGCGTGGGGGGTCAATGGGGTCAGTAGTAAAGTGATAACCCTGTCAAGAAATTAGCTAAACATGTTCGGATCGAATCCGAGACGAAGCTTGGAGTCATGGAAAGACTTGGAAAATACATCATTTTCATGCTGCGGCGGCGAAGCGTGTTAACAAATAGTTCCAGTTTTGTTCTGGTCGCACGTTAGCCGTCGACACCTTGGGGTATGACTATTGGACGAATCGTTGACGGCCCCTGCTTGGGCTGGGGAGCAAAAAAATGGGACGGCATGGGAAGGAACCCCATCCGGAGGCGCTTTCCCATGCCGTCCCATCAGCGTTTTCCCACACCGTCCCATGACGGTGGGGAGACAAAAACGGTATTTGGGGCAAAGATAGAAAAGTGCCAGAACGGCCTGTAAGCCGGGTTCTGTCCCCGCTTTGGGCGGGGGATGGCCATTCATCTGGGACGCCCGTTACCGGACGCCTCGCGCGACCAACCCGAGCAGCGGCGCGGAAATACGCCTGGGGCCGCGAAGACCCCCTGCCGCTCCTATTCGGTCTTGCTCCCGGTGGGGTTTACCGTGCCGCCCCCGTTGCCGGGGGCGCGGTGCGCTCTTACCGCACCCTTTCACCCTTACCGGCCGGGCCTTTTCCGAGAGACTCGGAAGTACCGGACCGGCGGTTTGCTTTCTGTGGCACTTTCCCTAGGGTCGCCCCCGCCGGCCGTTAGCCGGCACCGTATTTCCGTGGAGCCCGGACTTTCCTCCCCCCGGTGTTACCCGAAAGGCGACCATCCGGCCGTCTGGCACGCGCCTATGTAGGCGCTCGCCGGACGGCGCGCAAGGACGGAATTCGCCGGGCGCCCCGTGGCGGACAGGCTTCCGCAAGGAACGCCGCCGTCCTCTCACAAACCGGCCTGCCGGACCAGCGCCCGAAGGCGCCGCACCGATTCGGGATACGGACGGCCGGTGAGGTTTTGGGGATGGAAATGGCGCTGGAAGGCGAACAGCACCGTCTTCAGGTCCTCCGTCGCGTCATAGCCGAATCGGGTAAGCAGCGCCCGGACCTCGGGCTCGTCGATGACGCCGTCGTCGGCCGGGACAGGCTCGGGCCACAGGCCGATTCCGGCGCGGGCGAGGCCGGGCCAGTCGAACAGCTCGCCCGGGTCCTCCTTGCGC
>DASPMK010000059.1:0-3420 GCA_035627075.1 Azospirillaceae bacterium | reverse complement strand
TACAACGGCCCCAGTTCGCCCGCGTGGTTCATGCCCAGCTCGAACACGCCGAACACGGCGTCGGCCGGCAGGCGGGCGAGGCTCAACGGCACGCCCCAATGGTTGTTCAGGCTGCCTTCGGTGGCGTAGGTGAGGGCCTGGGCCGACAGGCAGGCGCGCAGCATTTCCTTGGTGCCGGTCTTGCCGACCGAGCCGGTGACGGCGATCACTCTTGCTTTCGAGCGCAGCCGCGCCACCCGGCCCAGATCCTCCAGGGCGGCGAAGGTGTCGTCCACCACCAGGAGCGGGGCGCCGACGGCCACGTCGGCCGGGCGCTCCGATACGATGGCGGCGACGGCCCCGGATTCCAGCGCCTTGGCGACGAACGCGTGGCCGTCGTGGTGGGGACCCTTGATGGCGATGAACAGGTCGCCGGGGGCCACGGTACGGCTGTCGATGGCGACGCCGGTCGCGGCCCAGGCAACGGCGGCGGGCGCCAACCGGCCGTTGGTCGCGGCGGCGGCCTCCTCGGCGGTCCAGAGTACGGGCTTCACGGCGGCGTCGGTCATCAAGCGGTCTCCGCTACGGCGTTACGGGCCTCGACGGCATCGTCGAAGGGGCGGATTTCCGTCCCCACGTCCTGCCCCTGCTCGTGACCCTTGCCAGCGATCACCAGCACGTCCGTGGACCCAAGCCCCCGGACGGCGGCGCGGATGGCCTCGCGCCGGTCGCCGATCTCCTCGGCGAGCGGGCACCCGGCCATCACCTCGCAACGAATGGCTTCCGGCACCTCGGTGCGCGGATTGTCATCGGTGACGATGACGCGATCGGCCAGCCGCGCGGCGATGGAGCCCATCACCGGGCGCTTGCCGCGATCACGGTCGCCGCCGCAGCCGAACGCCACCACCAGCCGGCCCGCCGTGTGCGGGCGCAATGCGTTCAGCACCGTTTCCAGCGCGTCCGGCGTATGGGCATAATCCACATACACCGGGGCGCCGGCCGGGCTGGTGGCCACGTGCTGGAGCCGGCCGGGAACCCCCTCCAGGCTTTCCAACGCCGCGACGGCGGCATCCTGGTCGGCCCCGGAGGCCAGCACCAGACCCAACGCGCAAAGCACGTTCCATGCCTGGAAACGACCGGCCAGCGGCAACGCCACGGCATGACGGCGACCCATCACCTCAAGGGTCAGTCGCTGGCCGTGAGCAAGCGGCTGGACATCCAGCACCCTTAGCTCGCGGCCGCCAAACCCGTACCCAATCACCCGGATGCCGCGCCAGTCGCAAAGTTTGGACAAAGCCTGGAACTCTTCGACATCGGCGTTGATCACCGCCACGCCGTCGGCCGGCAGCACACGCTCGAACAGCTGCGCCTTGGCCTGGAGGTAGGCTTCCATCGTCCCGTGATAATTCAGGTGATCGCGGGTCAGGTTGGTGAAGCCGGCGGCCTTCAGACGGACGCCGTCCAGCCGATACTGGTCCAGGCCGTGGCTGGACGCCTCCATGGCGACGTGCTCCACCCCGGCTTCGGCCAGGGTGTGCAGTTCCTGGTGCAGCGTTACCGGGTCGGGCGTGGTCATGGCGCCGTAGGTGTCGAGGCCGTCGGTGCCGGGACCGGACGCAGTGACGCCGATGGTGCCCAGGCTGGCGGCCGAATGGCCCAGCCGGTTCCAGATCTGACGGACGAACTGAACGGTGGAGGTCTTGCCGTTGGTGCCGGTGACGGCCACGATCTCGCGCGGCTGCCGGTCGAAGAAGGCGGCGGCCATCTGGGCGAAACGGCGGCGGGGACTGTCGTCCTCCACCAGCACCACCGGGAACGCGGCGCCGGGGATGGCCGGCAGCACCGTGCCTTCCGGCGCCAGCACGGCGACGGCGCCGGCCCGTACCGCGTCGGCGATGAAGGCGCGGCCATCCATCTTGGAGCCGGGCAGGGCGGCAAACAGATAGCCGGGCTTGACCGCGCGGCTGTCGGCGGTCAACCCCGCGATGACGGGATCGCGGCCCCAGGTCGACGGCGTGGCGTTCATGTTCTTAGCGCCCATGACCAGCCGGGAGAGCGGCAACGGCGGCGGAACGCTGCTGGTGCGACGGTTCGATGTCGAGGGCACGACGGATCTCCGGATTGGAATCGTCAATCGTGGGCACGCCCAGAAGCGGTCCGATCTGCTTGATGATGCGCCCGGCAGCCGGGGCGGCCACCCAACCGCCGGTGGCGTACCCCTGGGTCTTGGCGGTACCCTTCGGCTCATCCACCATCACGTAGACCATGTAGCGCGGGTCGTTCATGGGAAACGCCCCAACGAAGGATGAAAGGCGCGCATTTTTGTTGTAGTGACGGCCCGCCGATTTCTCCGCCGTGCCGGTCTTGCCGCCGACGAGGTAGCCCGGCACGTTGGCCGCCGAGGCCGAGCCCTGGCTGACGACCAGGCGGAACAGCTTGCGCATCTGCGCCGAGGTCTGCGGCGTGATCACCCGCTCGCCGGTGGGAACCGCGTCGGCCTCGCGTTTCACGAGCGTGGCCGGTCGCATGAGACCGCCGTTGATGGCGGCCGACGCCCCGGCCACCACCTGCATCGGGCTGACCGAAATGCCGTGGCCGAAGGACACGGTCATGGTGTTGATCTCGCGCCACGGGTTGGGGACCATCGGCGCGCCGACCTCCGGCACTTCCACCGGGGCGGGGTTCAACAGGCCGAACTTGCCGAGATAGTTCTTCTGGGTCGCCGTGCCGGCCTGGAGCGCCATGCGCACCGACCCGATGTTCGACGAGTACTGGAAGATTTCCGGCACGGTCAGCCAGCGGTGCTTGCCGTGGAAGTCGTTGATGGTGAAGCGGCCGATATGGATCGACTGGGTGGCGTCGAAGCTTTCGTTCAGGCGGACGGCGCCGGAGTCCAGGGCCATCGCCGAATTGAAGATCTTGAAGGTGGAGCCCATCTCGTACACGCCCAGCGTGTTGCGGTTGAACAGGGTTTCCGGGTCCAGCCCCGTCGGATTCTGCGGGTCGAAGTCGGGCAGCGACACCATCGCCAGGACCTCGCCGGTCCGCACGTCGTAGATCATGCCGGCGCCGCCGATGGCGGAGAAGTCGGTGATGGTCTGCTGAAGTTCCTTGCGCATGACGTGCTGCAGACGGATGTCCAGCGACAGTTGCAACGGCGTCGGGTCGGAGCGCAGGCGCTTGTCCATCGACTGCTCAAGTCCGGAGAGGCCGTTGTTGTCCACGCCGGTGAAGCCCACCACATGGGCGGTCGCGGCCCCCACCGGGTAAATGCGGCGGTCCTCGCGCTGGAACTCCACGCCGGGAACGCCCAGGCGATGGACGGCGTCGTACTGCTTGGGCGACAGGTTGCGCTTGATCCAGACGAAGCGCTTGTTGCCCTTCAGCTTGGCCAGCAGTTCGTCGTAGCTCAGCTCCGGCAGGGCGGCGGCCAGTTTCCGG
>DASPMK010000058.1:0-9988 GCA_035627075.1 Azospirillaceae bacterium | reverse complement strand
CGCCCACTGGCGACCACCCGCTGAATGGCGTCGACCTCCTCCTGTCCCCAGGAAGAGGCGGCAAGCTCGTAGAACATCCCCTCTCCTCGCGTCACGCCAATTCAGCCGGCCAGCCGGTCCCTATCACGGGCGTGCGGCCTCCCGTTCATAGCGTATCTGACCGGGCGCACGAAAGCCGCGAGACGAGGCCCACCCGCCCGCGGAGCACACACGGGCGGCCATGGCGACGCGCTTTGTCGTCCATGGAAACCTGATTGACGGTGAGGCTGCACCGGGAAAGCGGAAGGACCAGCATTCACATGGTCCTGACACTGAAGTCCGGAAGCGGGGGCGTGCGGGCGATGACCTCGCGCAATGCTTCAACAGCCTCCGCCAGATCCTGCGCGGTTCGCGCCGACAGCATTTGGGAGTAGGCTCCCTGGGTCAGGCGCTGGCCAGCCTCTCGCAAATTGTCGAGGTCGGGAGCCAACACCTCATGCGCCCCCAAGGGCATCGCGCCACCAGACAGCAGCGTGCGGAAGACCATGCGCGCCGTACGGATGGTCAAGGTCAGCACTAGCATATCCAGTTGTTCGAAGTTGGCCCTTAGTGCCTGGGCGCGCCCGGGCTCCATGTTCTCCAGTCGGTCCTCGATCAGGGAAACCAGCGAGCGGAACTCTTCGATCTGCCGGCGGAACCGCAAGTAGGGAACGAGAGCCGATTGGGCGGCTTTTGCCTGCGCCTCGGCGGCCAAGCCTACAGCCGCACCCGCTTGGCGGTCGAGAGCCGCCAGAAGAACCTTCGCGTCCACCGGCCTCGGGCGATTTTCTGTCAAGTCGAGCAAGTTGGCCCTCCCGCCATCAAGCGCTAAACGGTTGTCGTGGCAGGGTCAATAGGGCGTATGGTCCGGCCACGACAACGAGTCCAGGTTAACGATCTTGCACCCATCGAACCTCCTTGGCCGAGTGAATTGCCGTGTGAAGTGAGGAGAGGGCCTGTATTTTTTAAGCGGCGCCGGATCGCGCGGTTTTGCTGGACGCTATTGCGCCGCGACGTAGAATCGGCGCACGAGGCAACGGGAGCATCGGCGATGGCGAAGGATCTCGTGGGATGGTGCCGGCGGGTGGCCGCTGCCCTGGCCGGCACGGGTTTCATGCTGTCGATGACGCCCGTGCTGGCCCAGAGCGATCCGGAACTCGCGCGGCGACTGGAGCGCATGGAGGCGGAACTTCACGCGTTGCGTGCCGAAGTGGGACAGTCCCGCAGCGCCGTGTGGCGCCTGCAACAGTTGGAAGGCGATCTGCGACAGGCGCTCAACCGAAACGCCGGGGCCGTCGGTCGGCTGTCTTCTCCTGTGGCACCGCCGGCACCCGCTTCGACTCCCGCCAAGAACACTCCGCCGGCAAACGGGCCGGTTTCGATCACGGCGCCCCAGACGATTCCGGCGACGGTTCCTTTGGTGGCATCTCCAGCGCACCTCGCACCGCAAGTTCCGCCGGAAGAACTCCTGCGTGCCCTAGGCACGGACCAATTCGCCGTGCTGCTGGGGGTCTATCGGACGCCGCGGGAAGCTCTTCGCGGCTGGGTCGACCTCCTGCGCAGCCACGGCGGTGTCCTCGGCCCCCTGCAACCGCGAGTGATCGGCGTGGACTACGGCAACGGCCAGGGAACCGTATACAGTCTCAAAGCCGGGCCGATCGTGAGCAAGGAATTGGCCACTGCCGCATGCGACGCCTTGAAGGGGCGCAGGATTCCGGCTTGCGACGTGGGGGACTTCACCGGAACCCCCGGAGCCGAGTTCTGGCAAGGGGTCTAGTGCACTGACCTTGCCCGCGTGCGACGCCTCCCATCGCGGGCTACAATCGGCGATGGACGGGAGGCGAGATGGCGAAGACGACATGGGCGCGGTACACGCTTGAGCTCAAGGAGAGAGACGGTTTGTCTGGTCACCGGCGCCAGCGGGTAGCGGTGGTGGCCAAAACGCGGGGTTTTGCCCCCGAAGGTCAGCGCCGAGCAGATGGAAATCAGCCGTTTAGGACCGCCAGCAGAGCGGGGGCGAGCGGCAGTTCATGGGCGTGGCCCGCCATCAGGGCGAAGCCCAGCGCCCGCCCGCGATTCCGCAAGGCTTTCGTGCCATACCGCCACGAGAGCGGCCAAGCCCTTCACGCACGTCCCGCCGGGCTCCAGATCCCCTTTTTTCGACACTCCCACACCCCCAGCCGCGCCCAACGGATGAGAAGGTCTGCGCCGTCCTCCACCCCGGCCCCAATGTGGCGGGGATGCTGCGCCACTTCGCCCCGTTCTGGTGCTGCCAGAGGATCGCCTCGATGGTGCGGCGCCGGTCATGGTGCGGCGTCTTAGGCCTGTTTGACCCGAATCGCCCCTCTCTTGTTGGGAAAGACAGGAGGGGCTGGCGCTGCCCGAGCAACTTGACGGTCGATCTGCGGAAGAGGGTGACCGCCTGTCTTTACAGGTACACGACGGGCTGCCAATGGCACGACCGCTTCCGGGCCGAAGGGGGCGGGAAACAGACCGGCGCGTCGTTGACGCGCGTCATGCGCCAAAGCCAAGACGGCACGCCCGAGCCATCAACCGGGATGGGATTGGCGCAACGGCGCCTCTGGTCCGCACAAAGGCGAGCGCGGCCTGGGCGGCAACCAGCGGGGCAAAGGCATCAAGCGCCACGCCCCAACCTGCTCCCGCGGCGTCGCGCTCGCGGTGCGGGTCACGTCCGCCAGCGCCCACGATACCAAAGTTGCCGGCCTCCGGCTGGACCGGGTGGCGGCATCTGATTTTGCTGACAGATTGCTGGCGACCCCAGCAGGACTTGAACCTGCGACCTATCGCTTAGAAGGCGATTGCTCTATCCAGCTGAGCTATGGGGCCGGCGCCCAAGGGGAAGTCTGCCGCCGACTCAGTACCGTACGCGGTCGGTCCGGAAATTGTCGGTGTAGTTGCGCGGGCGGACACGGCGAACATTGGTGTCCTGGACGGTGTAGATCCAGCCGTTCCTCTCGGCGAACGCGATAGCCTCTTCCTTGGTGGCGAACTTCAGCTTTACCTGGTTGAGGGTATCACCCGAACTGACCCAACCCATCAGCGGTTCAGGTCGACGCGGAGTTTCGATCTCGTATTCCAGCAGCCAGGAATGCGTCTTCGCCCGGCCGGACTGCATGGTGTTCTTGCTCGGCTGGTAGATGCACACGTTCATGGACTGTCTTCCTTCGTATCGGTGACGGCTCTCAAGTGGGCCGGCTGCATCGTTCTTATAGCTTCGAAACCTTGCAACTCAAATGGTCGGGGCGCCCGGATTCGAACCGGGGGCCTCCAGTACCCAAAACTGGCGCGCTAACCAGGCTGCGCTACGCCCCGAATCCCGCCCGTGACATACACCAACCAGAGCCTCTCGGCAAGGTCGGGGTGTAACATTATCATGGTAGTTGTCGTCGCTGTCGCCGAACCACGTCGATCCCCTCGCGCGGTCCAGCGCGGCGGGACGCGTGGGCGTAAAGGGCGTGGGCGTAAAGGGAATGTGTTGTCAAGCTTTCACCGTTCGGCGGCGTTGGCGGCGGCGGGCCTTGATGGCGTCCAACGTCACGGGTTGGAAATCCCAGACATCCACACCGACGTCCATCTGCCGGGTCAAGGGCTGGAGTTGGCCGTGGCTGTGGCCGTGCAGGTTCCACGCTCCTTTGTACATGCCATTCCAGGTGCGAAAGGCATAATGGCAGAGCACGACGTGGGTTTCCTCCACGTCGAACTCGGCATAGGCATGGACGCTGACCCATCCGTCGAGTGCCAGGGTTGCCGGGCCGTCGTTGTTGCCCATCACCAGATGCTTGCGCCCGTGAAGGCGAGCCAGAAGGTTGGCCATGACATCGGCTTTACGGCCGAGCGCGAAGTCGCCCAGGTGCCAGACTTCGTCATCCAGGGCCACCGCGGCGTTCCATCGCTCCACCATCGCCGCGTCCATGGCGGTAACGGAAGGGAAAGGGCGACGGAAACGACCGAGCGCTCCGGCGTGTCCGAAGTGGGTATCGCTGGTGAAGAAGACGGCCATATCCTCGGCAACAGCCGCCGTTCAGAGATTGTACCCGATGCGAAGCGCTCCCCAGTGCCGCCCTCGAATGGTAATGGGGGCCGAGACGTCCTTGAGGATCGCCATTTGACCGCCACCCATCTCGCGAAGGTAGGTCTGGAGCAGGTGTTTGTTGGTATTGCGGGCCGCCGAAATACCGGTGCGATCAGTGAAGATGCGCCGGTTGCGGGAGTTGGCGGCGTTCCATACCGGGTCCGGCCCCTGGGGCTGTGAACATTTCCGGTTATGAGTGGCGATATAGCCGTTGCGATCGCAGGCGGCGCAGAAAACCACCCGCTTATCCATTTCCAGGATCGGTTCCTGGATGGGCGGCAACAAACGATCCGTAAAGGTCACGAATTTCGTCATGTGCTGCTGCGGGTTGGTGCCGGCGATTGGCACGTACTGTTCGTCGAACAGGTCGGCCAGCGCGATCTCACCCCGCGTCACCCCCTCCTCAAACAGGGCCGAGATGCGGGTCGCTCCCTCCTTCACGGCGTTGATGAAGGGCTGATCGGCCGCCTCGTGGCCGTAGAGGTATTCGCCGATGCGCGCGCGCAGAAGGCTGTCCTCGGGTGAGAATTCGATACGCAGACCGCCGACCTCCTGCCTCAGGATGGTGGAGGGAACCACGCCCAGTTCGGGCACCATGAGATCGGCCCTGATTCCGGCCTCGGGGGCGGCACCCAAGGCTTCCGGGACCAGCACCGCGCCGTTGATGGTGAACTCGCTGATCTTGCAGGTGATCGTGCGCCCGGCAAAGCGAAGCGTGGCCGTCTCGGCGGTGTCCTCCAGGCGGGCGTGGCGGCGGTTACCGTCCACCGACTGGCGCAGGATGACCTTCAGGCGGCGCTCCATGGTGCGCAATTTCTGCGTCACCAGCAGCGAGTTGTCATGCACGCTGGCCGACAAGGAGCCGACCGTGCCGACCTGACCGGAAATGCCGGAGATGGCACTGCTCACCTCCTGGGTGCGCTGGGCGGCGTGCTGGGCGTTGGCGCTGATCTCCTGGGTGGTCAGTTCCTGTTGTTCGATGGAGTGCAGCACGGTGCCGGCGATCAGGTTCACCTCGTGGATGGTCTGGCCGATCTCGCCGATTGCCGCCACGCCGCGGCGGGTAGCCTCGCGGATGCCGCCGATCTGGCTGGAGATGCTGTCAACCGCCTGGGCAGTCTGGTTGGCGAGGTGCTTGACCTCGCCGGCCACCACGGCGAAGCCCTTGCCGGCGTCGCCGGCGCGGGCGGCCTCGATGGTGGCGTTGAGCGCCAGAAGGTTGGTCTGGCTGGCGATGGCGTTGATGAGATTCAGGACGTCGCCGATGCGAGTCGAGACGCTGTCCAACTCGCGCATGATAGCGTCGGCCTGATCGGCCTGTTGCACGGCGTTGCGGGCGATATCGGTGGTGCGGGCCATCTGTCCGGCGATCTCGCGCGAGGAGGCGGCCAGTTCCTCGGTGGCGGCGGCGACGGCATTGACGTTGGACGTCGCCTGATCCGACGCCTGGGCCAACTCCCGCGACTGGCCGCTCACCTCGTCGATGGCTTGTGACATGTCGTTGGAGTGATCGACCATTTCATCGCCTTGGGTCACCACGTCGGAGATGGTGCCCTGGACCTCGCCCTCCAGCGCGTCGGCCAGCGACAGCATCTCGCGCTTGAGCCCCAGTTCGCGCTCCTTCTCACCTTTGATGACGGCCAGTTCCTCCAGTTCGATGGCGTGGCGCTTGAAGACCTCCAGCGCGCGGGCCATGGAACCGATCTCGTCCTTCTGTTTGGTGCGCGGGATTTCTACCGTGTTGTCACCACTCGCCAGTTTCACCATGACCTGCTCCAGATCAGCCAACGGGCGTTGCAGGCGGGCACGGGTGAACCAGAAGAGGAACAGCGCCAGGAGCAGCAGAAGCAGCGCGTAGAGGAAACTCGCGATCTCCAGGACGAGACTGAGGCCGTCGATGCGTTCAAGGATGCGGTTCACCCAATCCGGCGTTCCCTGCTGCCCCAGGGCCGTGGCCTGCACCTCCATCATGTAATCCAGGAGCACCGCCGAGGCGGAAAGGCCAACCAACAGCAGCACCGACAGGAGCGCCGTCGTCGCCACCCCGACCGTGCGAATCTTCAAATTGTTGATGAACGACAGCATGCGTTCCCCCGGGCATTTTATTGTTTTTATATAAAAGCAATTGTCGGGCGTCCTGCGCCGATCCTTGTATTTTTGTCTGTCTATACCGGCTCCGACAAGCTGAAAAGTTACGCCCGAAGGAGGAAATGCCACTTCTTGTCTTCGCGGGTGCAAAAAACGGCGTCCCGAAAGGCGCCGTCGCGCATGGATGGGCGAGCCGTGCCGTTCAGCCGAGCAGCAGCCGGTCGTCCTCGACCTCCTGACCGCGGACCTTTTCGAACATGTGCAGAAGGTCCTCGACGCGCATGCCCTTGCGCTCATGCCCGGTCACATCCAGCACCACCCGGCCTTCATGCAGCATGATGGTGCGGTTGCCGTGATCGAGCGCTTGGCGCATGGAGTGGGTGACCATCAGCGTGGTCAGCCGCCTTTCCGCCACTACCCGGTCGGTCAGGCCCATGATGAAGGCCGCCGTCTTGGGGTCCAGGGCGGCGGTGTGCTCGTCTAGCAGCAGGATGCGTGGCGGCGTCAGCGTCGCCATCACCAGGCTGACGGCCTGCCGCTGCCCGCCCGACAGCAGGCCCATGCGGTCCTGCATGCGGCCTTCGAGTCCCAGACCCAGCACCGCCAGACGCGAGCGCAAGTGTTCGCGCTGATCGGCGTGCAGCGCGCGGGAGAGGCCCCGGCGCTTGCCCCGGTGCAGCGCCAGCGCCAGATTTTCCTCGATGCTCAGGCGCTCGCAGGTGCCGGCCAGCGGGTCTTGGAAGACACGCGCCACCAGCCCGGCACGCCGCGAGGTCGGCCAGCGCGTCACCTCTTGATTGTCGATCATAAGGCGGCCCGTGGTCGGCAGGACCTCGCCCGCCAGTACGTTCAGAAGCGTTGATTTACCCGCGCCGTTGGAGCCGATCACCGTAACGAACTGCCCCTCGGGGATCGTCAGGCTGAGTCCTTGAACCGCGTGCTTCTCCAGGGCCGTGCCGGCGTTGAAGCGAACGTGGATGTCCTGAACGTCGATCATCGCGCCACCGCCTTCGATCCAGCGTATTTGCGCCGCAGTCCCGGCAGGACCATCGCCACCACCACCAGGACCGCCGTTACCAGCTTCAGGTCCTGCGCCTGAAGGCCCAGGAAACCGGCGTTCAGCGCCAATGCCACCGTCAGGCGATAGACGATGGAACCCAGCACGCAGGCGATCAGCGCGATCACGATGACGCGCGGCGACACGATCGCCTCGCCCAGGATTACCGCCGCCAGTCCGACGACGATGACGCCCACCCCCATGGTGATGTCGGCCCCGCCCTGGATTTGGGCGAACAGGGCGCCGGCCATCCCGACCAGCCCGTTCGACAGCGCGATGCCCAGCATGGTCAGCCATCCGGTATGGATGCCCTGGGCGCGGGCCATGCGGGCGTTGGCGCCGGTGGCGCGCATGGCGAGCCCCAGTTCGGAGCCCAGGAACCAGTTCACCGCCAGGAGGATCGCGGCGACGATGCCGAGCAGAACCACCGGCGTCACCCAATATGGCGACAGGCCCAGGCTCTCGAACGGCGTGAACACCGTATCGACGCCCAGGAGTGGCTGGTTCGGCTTGCCCATTACCCGCAGGTTCACCGAATGCAACGCGATCATGGTCAGGATGCTGGCCAGCAGGTGCAGAATGCCCAGACGCACCGACAGCCACGCGGTGACCAGACCGGCCAGCCCGCCGGCCAGTCCGCCAGCCAGCGTCGCCACGACCGGCGGCACGCCGGCGACGATCAGGGTGGCTCCCACGGCGGCACCCAAGGGCAAACTGCCGTCCACCGTCAGGTCGGGGAAATCCAGGATGCGGAAACTCAAGTAGACGCCGATGGCGACCAGCCCGTACATCAGACCGATCTCGATGGCGCCCAGAAAGGCGATCAGGCTCACCGCTTGCTTACCCCAAAAATATAGGGAGCCAGGCCCCCTGGACTTCCACGAAGGGCCGACGGTCCTTCGATCCCGGAGTTCTACTCGACGACCTTGGCGGCCTGTTTGGCCAGGTCCTCGGGCAGGGCGATGCCCATGGCCTTGGCGGTCCTGGCATTCAGGTGAAGCTGGAGCTTCTCCACACCCTCCACCGGGATGTCGCCCGGCTTCTCGCCCTTTAGCACGCGGGCGACGATGGCGCCGGTCTGGCGGCCGATGTCGTAGTAGTCGAAGCCGACGGCGGCTACCGCGCCCCGGTCCACGCTGGCGGTGTCGGCGGCGAACAGCGGCAGCTTGGCCTCCGTGCCGACCTTCACCAGCGCCTCCAGTGCCGAAACCACCGTGTTGTCGGTGGTCACGAACATGGCGTCGACCTTGCCCACCAAGCTGCGACCGGCCTGCAACACGTCGTTGGAGGAAGGAGCGGCTGCCCCGATGATGGTGATGCCTTTGGGTTGCGCCACGTCCTTCAGCTTGTTCAGCAGCACCACCGAGTTGGCTTCGCCCGGATTGTAGGGTACGCCCAGGTTCTTGAGGCTGGGGACCATCCGCTTGACCACGTCGAGCTGCTTGTCCAGCGGCGTCAGGTCGCTGACGCCGGTGATGTTGGCACCCGGCTTCTTCCACTCGGGCACCAGTTTGGCGGCAACCGGATCGGTCACGGCGGAGAACACCACCGGCACGCGCCCCTTGGCGGCGGCGGCCACGGCCTGCGCCGACGGTGTTGAGATCGGCACGATCACCGCCGGGCCGTCGCCGACGAACTTCTGGGCGATCTGGCCGGCGATGCCGACGTCGCCTTGGGCGCTCTGGAACTCCACGGCGATGGCGTCGCCGTCTTTGAATCCCTGGGCGGCCAGTTCGTCGATGACACCCTTGCGCACGGAGTCCAGCGCCGGATGCTCGACGATGGCGGTGATCTTGACGGCCTTGGCTTCGGCCAGCGCCTGCCCCGGACCAAGCGCCAGACCGGCCAGCAAGATTACGGCCAAGGCGCGAACAGTGTTCTTCTTCATGGTGTCTCCATGATCCTCGTTACCTCGGGGCGAAGACCCGCCGAGGGGAAACCATACCAGCGCCCCAAAAGCCGTCAAGGTTACCGGGAATGGGCAACGGCGCAGCCGGAGGTACTCCGCCCGCCTCGGGGACCCGTGCGGGCGAGCGGGAGAACTCAATCCCCAAGACTCCGCCCTGATCTTGGAAAGACTCCCCAAGTCGGCAAGTGGGCTACCAATCCGGAGAGTGGGTGCCGCCATTGTGGCAGCGGGCGGGTACGCCCTCTGGAATGTTCATTGCCCTTGAGGTCCATGACCATTAACCATGTCCCGCACGCTTGCATCCCCGGTCTTGTGTGGAAGGAAAGCGCATATAAATAGTGCTGAGATTCCGGGCCTTGGCCTGTTGATCGGCTGGATGCCGTGGCGGGGACCGTCGAGAGGGGGAGTTGAACCCATGGCGCTGGTCGTGAGGGGCGAAGGTTTGCGGCGCGCGGGCGTGCGGAACCGGCTGCACGCCACGGGTATCCTGGTCGCCATGGCGGCGGTCCTGGCCGTCTGCGTCTGGCTCGTGGGCGGCGCCAGCGCGGTCCTGTCGGCGGCGCTGGTGATCGCCGCCGGGCTTACTATCATGCCGGCTCTATCGCCGGCTACCATCATGCGTCTCCACCGGGCGACGGCGATGCCGGCCCGGCAGGTGCCGGAGCTGGCCGCGCATCTGGCCGATATCGCCCGGCGCGCCGGGTTGGCCCGGCCACCCGACATTTACTGGCTGCCGGATCGTGCCGTCAACGCGGTGGCGGTGGGCGGGCCGGCGCGGTCGGCCATCGGCTTGTCGGATGGCGCCTTTCGTGTCCTGTCGATG
>DASPMK010000057.1:0-3166 GCA_035627075.1 Azospirillaceae bacterium | reverse complement strand
GGCTGTCCTACCGATCGGCCGTGCAGCATACCCTGGACGGCGACTCCACCTTCACCAACACGCCGGCCGGTCCTCTGGGCGCGGCGTTTGCCGATGGCGGCGCCAAGGCGGACCTGACCACCCCCGATGTCGTCTCGCTGGGTCTGTACCAGAAGCTGACCGACAAGTGGGCGGTGGTGGCCGACGTGTCGTGGACCAACTGGTCCCGCTTCAACGAACTGCGGGTGCGCTTTGACGCCCCGGGCCGTACCGATTCCGTAACCGTCGAGGACTGGGACGACGCGTGGTTCGCAGCCCTTGGTGCCATCTACCAGCTTGATGAGAGCTGGACTCTGCGGGCCGGCGTCGCCTTCGACCAGAGCCCGGTGCCCGAGGCCACCCGCACGCCTCGCATCCCCGACCAGGACCGCACCTGGATCGCGCTGGGGGCCGGTTACAAGATCAACGACGCGCTCCGGGTGGACGGCGCCTACACCCATATCTTCGTGAAGGACGCCGCGCTGAACCTCGCGGACAACCTGACGGGTCCCGACCGTTTCCGGGGTAACCTGTCGGGTGCCTACGACAGCCAGATCGACATCGTGTCCCTGCAAGTCCGCTACGCGTTCTGATCGGCACCCCGCCACGGGAGACACCGTCATGACCGAGGCCATTTTCACGGAGGGCGCCGCCGCGCCCTCCGACCACCCCTGGCTTGTCCGTTATCCCCGCGCCATTGATTGGGCGGCGCCCATTCCGGTCGAGCCGTTGTACGCCTTCTTCGACCGTTCGGTGGCGGCGTACGCCGACCGCCCGTGCCTGGACTTCCTGGGGCGCCGGTACACGTACGCCGACGTCGGCCGGCTTGTGAACCGTGCCGCCCAAGGCTTCCGCGACTTGGGCGTCGGACCGGGCGTGCAGGTTGGCCTGTGCCTGCCCAACACGCCCTATTACGTCATCTGCTATTTCGCCGTGCTGAAGGCCGGCGGTACCGTCGTCAACTACAACCCGCTGTATGCCCCGCGCGAACTGGAGCATCAGGTCGAGGATTCCGGGACCACCATCATGGTTACCCTGGATCTTGCCGTGATCTACCCCAAGGTGGCGGACCTGTTGAGACGCACCGGGCTGAAGCGGATCGTCGTCTGCCGTATGGCGGACGCCCTGCCGGCGCTGAAGGGCCTGTTGTTCCCGCTGTTGAAGCGGGCCGACATCGCCGCCGTGCCCCACGACGGCCGCCACGTTCGCTTCCATACCCTGGTGGCCAAGGAACTGACCTCCCAGCCGCCGCCCATCGATCCCCTGACCCATGTGGCGGTGTTGCAGTACACCGGGGGAACCACCGGCGTGCCCAAGGGGGCCATGCTGACCCATGCCAATCTGGTGGCCAACCTGGAGCAGATCCGGCGCTGGTTCATCGGGGTGGAGGAGGGGCGGGAACGAATGCTGGCCGTCCTGCCGTTCTTCCATGTCTTCGCCATGACGGTGACCCTGAACCTGGGCTTGGCGGTGGGGTCGGAAATCATCATGGTACCGCGCTTCGATATGGATGCGGTGTTGGCGCTGATCGCCAAGCGCAAGCCGACGCTGTTCCCCGGCGTGCCCACCCTGTTCAAGGCCATTGCCGACAAGCCCGGCATCAACCGGGCGGACATGGCGTCGATCCGCCTGTGCATCTCGGGCGGGGCGCCGCTGCCGGTGGAAGTGAAAACGGCGTTCGAGGCGTTGACCGGCTGCGTGCTGGTGGAGGGGTATGGTCTGACCGAGGCGTCGCCCGTATGCACCTGCAACCCGCTGACCGGCGTCAACAAGGCCGGTTCCATCGGTCTGCCGTTATCCGGCACGATTATCGAAATCCGCACCCTGGGCGATGCCGTCCGCGTGTTGCCGCCCGGTGAAAAGGGCGAGGTGTGCATCCGCGGGCCGCAGGTGATGGCCGGCTATTGGAACCGTCAGGACGAAACCGACCGCACCATGATCGACGGAGCGTTGCGGACCGGCGACGTCGGCTACATGGACGACGATGGCTATACCTTCCTGGTGGATCGCATCAAGGACGTGATCCTGTGCGGCGGCTACAACGTTTACCCCCGTGCCATCGAGGAGGCGATTTACCAGCATCCCGACGTGGTGGCGGTGACGGTGATCGGCCTGCCCGATTCCTATCGCGGCCAAAAGCCGAAAGCCTTCATCCAACGGCGTGACGGTGCCACCGTCACGCCGGAAGAGATGAAGCGGTTTTTGGCCGACAAGCTCTCACCCATCGAGATGCCATCCCTGATCGAGTTCCGTGTGGAGCTGCCCAAGACCACGGTCGGCAAGTTGTCGAAGAAGGAGCTGCTCGCCGAAGAGTTGGCGAAACTCGACCAGGGCGGAGTGGCGCCGCCGTGAACTTTGCCGCCCGCTCGTCCCTGTGGTATCGAAGTGGCAGCGACAATAAGGGTCTCAAGCTGACGAATTCGGAATTGTATTGACGTAAACGTCAAGCTTGTATAGCCTAGCGGATAATGGAGTGCCGAGCTGCCATGGACGAACTATTCACGGTAAACGAGCTGGCACAGGAACTGGGGATCACCGCCAGAACCTTACGTTTTTATGAAACCAAGGGGTTGCTGTCGCCGCAGAGGGCTGGCACGACCCGCGTGTACACCAAGCGGGACCGGGCGCGGATGCGCCTTATCCTTCGGGGCAAACGCCTCGGTTTCTCGCTGGCGGAGATCAAGGAGTACCTGGATCTCTACAAGGTGGATAACGAAAACGTCGAACAGCAGCGGCTGCTGCTGGCCCGTGTCCGCGAGCGCATGGCCGAGCTTGAGGCCCAGCGCGAGGACCTGGAAGCCGCCGTTGCCGAACTCAAAGACATTGAAGAGCAGGTGGCCGAAACGCTCAAGACCAAGGGCGTCACCACCTGAAGCGGCCCGATCCTCTGCTGAAGGCCGCGTTTCGGAGGAAGCTTAAGCCTGGAGAGGGTTTGATGAAGAGCGTCGTTATTGCCGGCTATGCCCGATCCCCGTTCACCCTCGCCCGCAAGGGCGAGCTTGCCAAGGTTCGCCCGGATGAACTGGCGGCCCAGGTGGTGCGGGGGCTTATCGCCCGTGTGGGCATCCCTGCCGAAGATATCGAGGATCTCATCCTCGGTTGCGCCTTCCCGGAGGGCGAGCAGGGGCTGAACGTCGCCCGGCTGATC
>DASPMK010000056.1:0-3264 GCA_035627075.1 Azospirillaceae bacterium | reverse complement strand
GCAAGAAGGCGAATCCGCCACGCTGGAGTTGTATCGGGTGCCGAACACTCCCGGCTTGACCGTGGCCGCGCCTCGACTGCCGCCTGGGGCGGACACCATCGCCGAACAGCGCCGCCTGCTCGACGAGCTGATCCAGGCGGAGCGGATCAATGATCCGCTGCTCTGGTACTACACTCCGGCCAGCAACCTGTTCTCCGATCACCTACGTGGTGCCGCGGTGATCTATGATTGCATGGACGAACTCACCGCCTTCAAGGGGGCTTCGCCCGAACTGCGGGAATATGAAAGGCGGCTGCTCGCGCGCGCCGATCTCGTCTTCACCGGCGGCCAAAGCCTTTACGAGGCGAAGTGTCACAGTCACGACAGCGTGCACTGCTTCCCCAGCAGCGTCGATGTCGCCCATTTCGGTAAAGCCAGGCTGCCCCAGCCGGATCCCGACGACCAGGCGGCAATCCCCCATCCGCGGCTCGGCTTTTTCGGCGTGATCGACGAGCGGATGGACACCGACCTGCTGGATCGCCTCGCGGGCGGGCATCCCGACTGGCACTTCGTGATGATTGGCCCGGTAGTCAAAATCAGCCCGGAGGACCTGCCGCGACACCCGAACATCCATTACCTGGGCGGCAAAGACTACACGGAGCTGCCGTCCTACGTAGCCGGCTGGGACGTCGCGTTGATGCCGTTCGCCAATAACGAGGCGACCCGCTTCATCAGCCCGACCAAGACGCCGGAGTACCTCGCCGCGGGCAAGCCGGTGGTCTCGTCGCCGATCGTTGATGTGGTGCGCCATTACGGCCGCTTGGGTCTGGTGGATATCGGCAGCGATGCCGCCTCGTTCGCCAGTGCGATTGCCGCCGCACTGGACCGGGGAGTTCCCGACGCCGCCTGGCTTGCGGCGGTGGACGATCAACTGGAAAGAATGTCGTGGGACTCGACCTACGAGCGGATGGCCGCGCTGATGGTCCAGTCGCAACGCCAGCACTCCACTCCCGCCGCCCCGCGGCCGGTCGCTCACTTCATCAAGCCTCAGACCATGAGCGACTCGGTGCGGACCGGGTTCGATTATCTGATCGTGGGCGCCGGCTTCGCCGGCAGCGTGCTGGCCGAGCGGCTGGCGGCGGGAATGAACAAGCGCGTCCTCCTCATCGACCGCCGCTGGCACATTGGTGGCAACGCCTTCGACGCCTACAACGAGGCGGGCATTCTCGTTCACCGCTACGGGCCGCACATCTTCCACACCAATTCGCAGCAGGTCTGGTCCTACCTGTCGCGATTCACCCGATGGCGGCCGTACGAGCACCGTGTCGCGGCGCAGGTCGACGGCCATCTGGTGCCGATCCCGATCAACCTGACGACCATCAACCGCCTGTACGGGCTGAACCTCGACAGTGCCGGGATGGAGCGGTTCCTGGCCGAACGCGCGGTGCAACCGGCCCACATCCGTACCTCCGAGGACGTGGTCCTCGCGGCCATCGGACCGGAGCTCTATCAAAAATTTTTCCGCGGCTACACCCGCAAGCAATGGGGGCTCGACCCGTCAGAGTTGGACAAGGCGGTGACCGCCCGCATCCCCACCCGCACCAACACCGACGATCGCTATTTCACCGATCTCTACCAGGCGATGCCGCTGCACGGCTATACGCGCATGTTCGAAAACATGCTCGACCACCCCAACATCAAGATCATGTTGAATACCGATTATCGGGAAGTCGAGAACGAGGTGGTGTTCGACAAACTTATCTTCACCGGACCGATCGACGAGTTCTTCGACCATCGTTTCGGCCCCCTGCCCTATCGTTCGCTCAAGTTCCGCCACGTCACCCTGGACCAGGAGGTGTTCCAGCCGGCCGCGGTGGTCAATTATCCCAGCGAGGATGTGCCTTACACGCGAATCACGGAATACAAATACCTGACCGGTCAAGCGCACGCGAAGACCAGCCTGTCCTACGAGCTGCCCTGCGCCGAGGGGGATCCCTATTACCCGATCCCCAGGCCTGAGAACGCCGCCTTGTTCAAGAAATACCAGACCTTGGCAGACCAGAGGCCCGACGTCCTCTTCGTCGGCCGGCTGGCGACCTACCGCTACTACAACATGGACCAGGTCGTCGGCCAGGCACTGGCATTCTACCAGCGGATCGAGCGCGACACCCACAGCACGGAGCGGCAGGCGAATGTCGTATCAAAAGCACGTCCCGACGCTTGACCTGTGGGCCGGTGTCGAATGCACCGTCAATCGCGTCGGCGACGAGTATATCGACCAGACGGTGCTGAACGGCCACCAAACCCGAATCGAGGATCTCGAGCTTTTCGCCAGCCTGGGCATCAAGGCGATTCGCTATCCCGTGCTGTGGGAACGGGTCGCCCCCACCCACCCCGATGAATGCGACTGGCGCTGGACCGACGAACGTCTGGCGCGGCTGCGGGACCTCGGCGTGCGCCCTATCATAGGCTTGGTCCACCATGGCAGCGGGCCGCGCTATACCAATCTGGCCGATCCGGGCTTCGCCTCCGGCCTGGCGGCATTCGCCGCCAAGGTCGCGGCGCGATATCCGTGGGTGACCGATTTCACCCCTGTCAACGAACCGCTGACCACCGCCCGGTTCAGCGGCCTGTACGGGCACTGGTACCCGCACGGCCGCAACAGCCACACCTTCCTGCGCTGCCTGATCAACCAACTCGACGGTGTCCGCCAAGCCATGCGGGCGATCCGGGAAACGACGCCCGAGGCGCGGTTGATCCAGACCGACGACCTGGGCAAGACCCATGGCACCCCCGCACTGAAGCACCAGTGCGATTTCGAGAACGAGCGGCGCTGGCTCGGGTTCGACCTGCTGACCGGGATGGTGGACGAGAACCATCCGCTGTGGGAGTTCCTGTGCCGGGGTGGCGCCGGTCATTCGCTGGAATCCTTCGCTGCCGATCCTTGTCCACCCGATCTGGTCGGCATCAATCACTATCTGTCGAGCGAGCGCTTCCTGGACGAACGGCTCGACCGCTACCCGCCGCACACCCATGGGGGCAATGGGCGCGACACCTATGCGGATGTAGAAGCGTTGCGGGTACTGGTCGAGGGCGCCGCCGGGCCCGAGCAGTTGCTCCGCGAAGCGTGGGACCGCTATGGCCTGCCGATCGCCGTCACGGAGGTCCACAACGGCTGCAGTCGTGAGGAGCAACTACGCTGGTTCGTCGAAGTCTGGGACGTCGCCACCCGGCTGCGGCAAGAGGGAATCGACCTGCGCGCCATCACCGCCTGGTCCCTGCTCG
>DASPMK010000055.1:0-4318 GCA_035627075.1 Azospirillaceae bacterium | reverse complement strand
GCGACGAGCAGCCGATGCCCGAGACCACAGCCGCCTGTTCACGCGGGATCTGCAGTTCGGCGAACGCCTTGGTGATCGACATCAGCACCGAGAAGTCACCGCAACCCGGGCACCAGATCGGCTTGACCTCTGACCGGTAGTCGCGCGCGGTCAGGCCCTCTTCAGGAATGTTCGTATCCATGGTTCCCACTCGAATTCGGCTGTTCAGACGAGGGCGGAGAGCTTTTCGTTCACTTCGGCCGCACGCATCGGCAGCGGGCCGGAACGGGCGAACACCGTCACCTCGGCCGGCAGGTCGTAATGAGCGCGCAGGAAGTGGGCGAATTGGGCGCCGTGCGTCTGTTCGACGATCAACAGCTTCTTCACGCCCTTCAACGCCGCGGCCATCTTCGCCGGCTGGGTCGGCGTGATCAGGCGCATGGCGATCAGCTTCACTTTCTGGCCGGCGGCGCGGGCGCGGGCCACCGCTTCACGGGTCGGACCGGCGATGGAGCCGAAGGTGATCACCGCCACCTCGCCTTCGCCCTCGATCTCGGCCCAATGATCGCCGTAATCGAACTCCGTCAGCTTGCGCAGGCGCTTGTTGAGCTGCTTGTCATGGTCGGCCGCCTGCGAGGACGGCAGGCCGCTCTCGGCATGCTCCAGGCCATCGGCGGTGTACTCGCCGCCCGGCATGCCCGGGGTGGCCATCGGGGAAACACCCGACGGGGTATCGGCGTAGCGCTTGTAACCGGCCGGCACCGGGCTCGCCGGCTTCACACGGTCGGCGCGGAAACCCAGGTCCGGCGGCGGGGCCACCACGGCGCGGCTCTGGCCCAGCGACTGGTCCGACAGGACGATGGCGGCCGTCTGCAGGGCCTCGGCCAGATACACCGCCCACTGGGTGGTGAACAGGCAGTCGGCGATCGACAGCGGGGCCAGCACCAAGTGCGGCGCGTCGCCGTGCAGGCCGTAGACCGCCTGGTTGAAGTCCGACTGCTCGGACTTGGTGGGGATGCCGGTGGACGGGCCGCCGCGCATCACGTCCACCACCACCACCGGGATTTCCGAGGAGACGGCAAGGCCCAGGGCCTCGGTCATCAGCGACAGGCCGGGGCCGGAGGTCGCGGTGATGGAGGGAACGCCGCCGTAGGAGCCGCCCAGGCACATGTTGATGGAGGCCAGCTCGTCCTCGGCCTGGACCAGCGAACCGCCGACCTTGGGCAGGCGCGGGGCGAGATATTCCAGAACCTCGGTGGCGGGAGTGATGGGGTAGGCCGCACAGAAACGCACGCCGGCGCGGATGGCGCCCTGGCCAGCCGCCTCGTTGCCGGAGATGTTCCAGAGATCCTTGCCCTTGGCCTTCGGCGCGTCGAGCTGAATCGGCAGACCCCAGCCCTTGGCGAGCGAGTGGCCGGCGTTCATGCAGTTGACGGCGGCGGCCATCGCCTCGGCGCCCTTCTTGCCGAGCGCCGCGCCGACCACCGATTCGACATAAGCCAGATCAAGGCCGATCGCCGCGGCGACGGCGCCGAGACCGATCATGTTGACGCGCCCGCCTTCGATTTCCGAAGCGAGCTTCTTGATGGACACTTCGATCTGCTTGGCACCGGCCTTGGCCAGTACCGGCGGGACCTCGCCCTGATCCGGATCGGTGATGATCGCCGAAGCGGCGTCCATCGGCAACTCGCCGGCAAAGCGATCGACGTTCTGCCAGTCGAAGGCCATCACGATATCGAAGCGATCGCACGGGGCTTCCACCGGGTCGACCGAGAGGCGCACCATGGCCGCCGCTTCGCCGCCACGGATCTGCGGGCCCGACGACCGCGTCATCAGCCCGTACCACCCCGCCTTGGCCGCAGCGTCCAGCAACATCTGACCCGCCGTCATGACTCCCGCGCCGCCGCTACCGACCAACGCGATGGAGACTGAATTCACACTCATCAAGCTTCTCCCGCTTCCCGAGCGCGGGCTGGTAACAAACGAAACGTTTTTGTCCAGCCGCGCGAACGATCCGTTGCAGTGCACCCTTTGGACTTATCCGACAACGTCACTTTTTGCCGCAGTCGCAAGAAAGATGCCAAACGGTCGACCTCCGTCGAAAGCGAGGCTATAGCACGGACTTCGGGGGGAGCGGGTTGTCACAGATCAAGCGGACAGCCTATCGGAAACGCACAAAACGAACAAAATTGTTAGGAAGCCGACAACGGTGAGACGTTTTTCGCTTTTTCCTGGCGCTTCGTTGCCTGAGCGGATCAGTTTGCGCGACCTATCATTTCCAATGCGAAATGTTCATTCCGCCGCATGACGGGCCTGACGGTAAGCGGTGATATACGCCTCCAGCGCCTTGAGACAGTCCGCTACCGTGCCGCGGGCCACCATGCGGCAGTCCTCGAAGGCGTAAGGGCTGGGCCGGAACCAGTGGGTGATGTAGCACTCCTCCTCCGGTTGGAGGGTCAGTGTGAGGGCGAAGCGGCCATCCTGCCCGACTCGGGCATGGGCGGCGCGCAGGATCGCCTGCAATTCCTCGATGGTCAGGGCGGTCGGGGACATGGGTTGAAGGCTCCTGCCAGATGTCAGGCGGCGCGGTGGATTCCGGCCGACGGTTTCCCTTCCCCCAACAACCGCTCAGCCCAGGCGATGTCCTCGGCGAGGTGGACGGCAAGCGCCTGAGCGGACCCCGCCACATCGGCCGGGGTATCCGCCTCGATGAGGCGGGCCAGCCGAATCGCCAGAGACCGTGCCTCGGCGGCAACCCAGCGCAGGAACTGGCGGTCGCGCTCCGAATCGGATGCCCACCACTTGGGCAGCCGCTCGTAGGTGGCGTAGACTTCGGCCTCCCACGCCGCCCGGCGGAACAATCCGCTCGGCGAGCGGGGAGGTTTGGTGTCGGTCGTCATGGCTGGCCCCTCGTCGAAGGTGCGGGCCGGAGCGTGGAGCCCTTCCTTCAGAACGGCAGTTCGTCGTCATGAAAATCGACGCGGCGAGCGTGGTCCAGATAGACCTTGTTGGCTTCTTGCGCGTCGGCGGCCCCGCCGGGGCGGGCGTCGGCCAGGACCTGGAGGCGGCTGTGGAAGCGATCGAGCACCACCTCGGTGGACACCACCTCGTGCCCGTCCCGCTGCCATTTCCGGCTGCGGATCTGGCCTTCGACGGCGACAAGGGTGCCCTTGCGCGCGCGGCGCTGAAGCACCTCCACGAGCTTTTCATCCCAAACGACGACGCGGTGCCACTCCGTCCGCTCCTCGCCCTTGATGTACTCGGAGGTAGCGAGGCGCAACGTGGCGTAATGCGCGCCGCCGGGGGTGGAGGCCACCTCGGGATCGCGGCCCAGCCGGCCGACGGCAAT
Organism: Azospirillaceae bacterium; assembly: GCA_035627075.1. Taxonomy (GTDB): domain Bacteria; phylum Pseudomonadota; class Alphaproteobacteria; order Azospirillales; family Azospirillaceae; genus DASPMK01. Next base: position 990 of record DASPMK010000055.1, on the reverse strand, counting down.
GAAACGCTGATACATGATTTGGATTCCCTTACCCCGTCTCTTTTTTAATCAGGCGGCGCGGCGCCCTTCCTCCTCGCGCTTCACGATCTCGGCCTTCTTTTGCGAGAAATACCCGGTAATGCGGTGCTGGGCGGCACGGTCGACGGTGCCGATATCGCGCAAGCGCTGGGCGGCACCACCGCGCCACACCTCCTCCAGGTCCTCGATGTCCAGGACGGTCGCCAGACGCTTCTTGATATCCGCCTCGAACTTCTCGATCGCCTCGGGCTGGAGATCGGGGTTCTGGCGGGCCGCGAAGTAGGCTTCGGACTCCTCGCGGTACTTGCTGTCGTCGAACTGGCCGAGATAGACGTCCGCGCCCAAACCGATGGACAGCATGCATTTGCCGATGGCATCGGTCATCGACATCTTGAAGCACTCGTCATCCGGCATCTCGCCGTCGCGGCGGCGGCGCACCATTTCGGTGCCGCCCCATTGGGGGCCGGTCCAACACTTCTCGCCGCTTTCCGGATCGACGTACCAGACGCGGGCGCAGATGAAGACCATGCGTTCGGCAATGGTCCAGTCGAGTTGTTCCCAGCCCCAGCCCTTGCCGACCGGACCGAAAGTTTCGGTCATCATCTGAAACCGCCAGGTCGGGTCGATCTGGGTACCGCGGAAGCCGCCGACACGGGAAAACGGCTTGGTCGCCTTGGGATCGGTGCGCTTCAGCCGATTCCACAGCGCCAGGGTGTCGCGCGGGGTGGGCGCCGGCGCGGCAGCCTCGGGGGTGGGGACTTCGGCCTTGCTTTTGCTGTCAGCCATCTCGTCTCTTCCTCTCTTTATTTTTCACGGCAGCCAGGGCCTGGCCCGGTCCCGGTACTTGCGCGGCAAGGGTCCGAAGCGCAGCGTCAGCCGCCCATCACGGCCCCGACTGAGAACGACGCCACCGCTTACCGATTGGCCGATGAAGGCGACGCGGGCGTCCTCGGGCATCATCGCCTTCAGTTC
>DASPMK010000054.1:0-4603 GCA_035627075.1 Azospirillaceae bacterium | reverse complement strand
GGCGGGCAACAGCTGGCCATAGCCGGGCGCATTGAAATCCCAGTCGTACTCGGCGAGCCCGCGGAAATTGGCGATGACCGGATCGCTGGCCCACGCCTTGCGCAGGGCCAGCCGCTTGAGCTCGGCCGGCACGCCGCGCATCAGGAACTGGCGGTAATCGCTGTCGGCCCCCAAGGTGTCGATGGGCGGCAGGGTTTCCGGGTCAACCACCGCCTCCTCTTCCTCGACCGGGGCCGGAGTTTCCTCCGCCGGCTTTTCCTCCCGCTTCAACCGGGACCAGCGGCTGAAAAAACTTTCGCGGTCAGCCATCGTCGTCTTCCCCAACGGGGTGCCGGCGGCCACGGGCCAGGGCCTCGGGGTCGGCGCGGTCGCGCTGGCGCTTGTAGAAGGCGCGCTCGACATGGTGACGGGCCACGAAATCCCGCATCCACCCGGCCACGGCGGCCGGCATCGCCACGGCCTCGATCAGGTCGTCACCGGAATCGGCGTGGGCGTCGACCTCGCCGGGATCGACGGTCGCCTCCACCAGCCGGACTCCGGGCTCACCGCCGCCCCGACGCAGCACGATGTAGACGCTGGGCTGCCGGCTTTCCAGGTTATCCTTGTAGGCGGCGGTTTCCCCGGCAAACAGCTCCAGTTCGACCACCCCGGTGAAATAGCGCACCCAGCCCTCGCCCTCCGCCACCACGGTCCAGGGCTCCACCTGGGGACGGCCCGGCAGGACCGCCAGAACCCTCCAGTCCTGGGCCTGCCAGGGGTTGGCCAAGCGGCGGCGCTCCACCACCACACCCACCGGCATGCGCTCGAGGGTCATCGCCCGCCCTCCTGCCAGCGGTCCAGCCGCAACAGGAAATACCGGCTGAAACCGACCGCCAGGGCGGCTGTATCCATCTCGTCGAAGCCTTCCTCGCGAAGCGCGGTGCGCTCGGGATGGCGGCCCGGTTCGTCGTCGGGATCACCCAGAATATCGACGGTGGCGCCGATCACCATCGCCTCGCCCGTGGGAAAGGCCAGCCGGACGCCGCCGGCCACGGCGCCGTTGACCAGCAGGCGGTCGGTCTGGCCGATGGCTACCTGAACGTTGGGCGGGCCGACGGCCCCCACCGCATCCGCCAAGGCCAAAAGAGCGAGGCTCACCGCGGGAAAGACATGATCCTTTTCCAGCACGATGGCGCAGTCGAGCCGGCGCGGATCGCCCGACCACACCAGGGTGCCGTCGTCGGCGCCGGCCGCAGCCTCGGCACAAGCCCGCGCGAAGGCATCGCCTTCGATCACGGGCAGCGGGCGGTAGGGAGGTGGGAAGACGACGGCGTCCGACGGCATGCCCTGAAAACAACGGCGGGGGCGGAAAGTTGCCGGCAACCAAGACGCCCGAGAGCTGTTGATCGGCCAAGGCCCGCCTACTGATGAGGACCACACCCGTGCGCGCCATTTTCTCTGCGACCGCCGTCGCCGTTCTGCTCGCCTTCCCGGTTCCGGCCGCCGAAACCACCGCCCCGTCCTCCCCCACCGTGAAGGAGGAACTGAGCCACGATCCCCAGGTCAAGGAGAGCCAGCAGCCGGAACCTTCGCCCCAGGGCATCCGCTCACCGGAGCCTCTGCCGACCAACACCGACCCGGTGGCGCGTACGCTGAATCAGGCGGAACGGACGCCGACCAACGTCGCCGGGGAGCCGGTTCCCCGCCCGAATGGCCTGAGCAGTCTTCCGGAAAAAATCGCGGCACAGCCTCCCGACCAACCGGGCCTTGAGGCACCGCCGTCGCCACAATAGTGTTCGATGGTGGCCGGAATGAGAAAGGCCCGGCGGGTCGTTGACCTGCCGGGCCTTCTTGGATGGTAGCGGAGGAGGGATTTGAACCCCCGACACAAGGATTATGATTCCTCTGCTCTGACCAACTGAGCTACTCCGCCGCAGAGCCCCGACCGACATGCACCGTTCGGGTGCCGCGTTATTTATTCGGACGGAAAGGCTCTGTCAAGTCATTGTAATGGCACCCTGACCCCTTCTGCGTCAGTCTGCCGCGCCTACACCGCCGTCCCGACAATCCAGCCGCCGCCCAACACCCGATCGCCGCGGTAGAACACGCAAGCCTGTCCCGGCGCGATCCCATGCTGGGGCAGGTCCAGCACCACCTCGGCCCCGTCGCCGCCGTCCAGGAACAGGCTGGCCGGCGCCGCCGGTTGGGCCGAGCGCAGCTTGACCTCGGCGCGCACGCCCTGGCCCGGGCTCACCGCGCCGCCCAGCCAGTTGACCTCGCGCACCAGCACCCGGTCGCGCGCCAGAGCCGAGCGCGGCCCCACCACCACACGGCGTTGCCCCGGCTCCACCCGCACCACGTACAGCGGCTCCTCGGTTTCGCCCTTGCGGCCGCCGATGCCCAACCCCTTGCGCTGGCCGATGGTGAAGTGGATGACGCCCGGATGCCGGCCCAGCACGCGGCCGTCGACGTGGACGATTTCACCCGGCTCCACCGAACCGGGACGCAGCTTCTTCACCAGTTCGGCGTACGAGCCCTCGGGCACGAAGCAGATGTCCTGACTGTCGGGCTTGTCGGCGACGGCCAGTCCGAAGCGTTCGGCCAACCCCCGCGTCTCGGGCTTGGTCAGCCCCCCCAGCGGAAAGCGCAGGAAGTCGAGTTGCCCGGCCGTGGTGGCGAACAGGAAATAGCTCTGGTCGCGGCCGGGATCGATGGCGCGGTGCAATTCCGCCCCGTGCGGTCCGGCGAAGCGGCGCACGTAATGGCCAGTGGCCAGTGCGTCGGCGCCCAGATCGCGGGCGGTGTTCAGCAGATCGCGGAACTTGACGTGCTGATTGCAGCGCACGCAGGGAATCGGCGTTTCGCCGCGCAGATAGCTATCGGCGAAGTCGTTGATCACGCTCTCGGAAAACCGGCCTTCATAATCCAGCACATAATGCGGAATGCCGATGCGGTCGGCCACCTGCCGGGCGTCGTAGATGTCCTGGCCGGCGCAGCACGCCCCCTTTCTGGCGATGGCGACGCCGTGGTCGTAAAGCTGCAACGTGATGCCGATCACCTCGTAACCCTGCTCGGCGAGCAGGGCGGCGGTGACGGATGAATCGACGCCCCCCGACATTGCCACGACGACTCGCGTATCCTGGGGCGCCTTGTCGAAATCCAGAGCGTTCATCAGCCCAACGCGTTGCGCGTGCCGCCCGGCAACCGCACGGTCAGCCCGTCCAACTCCTCCCGCATAATGATCTGGCACCCGAGTCGCGACGTCCGGGTCAGCCCGAAGGCGAGGTCGAGCATATCCTCCTCCTCCTCGCTGGCATCCGGCAGCAGGTCGTACCATTGCGGCTCGATGACGATGTGGCAGGTCGAACAGGCCAACGAGCCTTCGCAAGCACCCTCCAGGTCGATGCCGTGGCGGTGGGCGATCTCCAGGATGGACAGGCCGAGGGGGGCATCCACCTCGCGCCGGTTGCCGCTGGGCTCGATGAAGGTCATCCGGGGCATGATCGAAGGCACTCCAAACAATAGGGCGGACAGGAAAAGGGACGTCACCCGCCTGCCGGAAAGGAGGCGCGGCGGTCGCGCGCCTGATCCATCAGCCAATCCAGCGCCTCCACCCGCGCCACCTCGTCGGCGGCCCGGTCCAACTCGCCCTGACGAAAGACGCCGGCGAGGCGATGCAGCGTGACCTCGCGCTCCTGGGTGACCCGGTTAGCGATCCGGTCGATGTCGGTGCCCTCGCCGGCCAGTTCCAGTTCGGCGCGCCACCCTCCGATCTCGTCGGCGTCGCGCTCGGACAGGACCGGCTCCCCGCTCCCCTCCAGCGCCAGCAGGTGGCGGGCGCGGCGGATCGGGTCCTTCAGCGCCTCATAAGCGGCGGAGAAGGCGTCGCCGTGCGCCTTGGCGTGGTTCTTCTCGCGCGCTCCGCGCGTGGCGAAGCGTTCGGGCGCCAGCAGGCGCCGAAAGCCGACGTACTGCCGGTTCAACTGCGCCAGATCGATGTCGAAGCGGCGTTCCAGCCCCAGCCGGGCGAAGTGGTCGAGGTCGCGCACCGGCTGGACCGAACCGCAGCCATGGCAGAACAGCGCCCGCGCCGATACGGCGCGGCGGCACATCCAGCAGCTGTGAAGACCGCCCTCTATGGCAGCACCCTTTTCGCGATCGATCATCGCCGACGACAGCCCCCCGACATCCTGCGCGTCATACAGATACCTTGTTCCCAAGTCCATGGCGGCGAACGAGCGCTGCCCACGTTTCCACGAAGCGGTCCGGATCATCGACCCCGCTGTTCCAGCCCAGGCTGACGCGAATCGCCTCGGCCGCCGCGGTATCGTCGGCCCCCATGGCCCGCAACACATGGCTGGGCCGCACCTTGCCCGAAGAGCAGGCCGACCCGGCGCTCACCGCCACGCCGGCCAGGTCCAGCGCCATCACCTGGGTTTCACCCGGCAGTCCCGGCACCCCGATACACGACGTGTTGGCCACCCGCGCGGCACCTGAACCATGGATGACGATGCCGGGAACCGTCTCCCGCACCAGCGCCTCCAGCCGATCCCTCTGCGCCGCCAGTTCCTCCCGCCGGGCGAGATCGTCCGCCGCCAGTTCCGCCGCCCGGCCGAAGCCGACG
>DASPMK010000053.1:0-2097 GCA_035627075.1 Azospirillaceae bacterium | reverse complement strand
CCAGATATCCTCCACCTCGTCGGTGCGGTCGGGATCACCGTCGATCACCTGCCCGGCGGCGTCGCGGACCACGTTCACCTGCTCCGACACGAACTGGATCGTGACAACCGCCGTACGGCCATCGAGTCGGGCGTCGATGATGTCGGCGTCCTTGAGCTTGATGATGCGCGTCTCCAGCCTCTCGCCGGCGGCGGCGCGCTGGCGGATGGCGGCGGCGAACTGGTCGTAGACCTCGTCCGCCAGCAGTGGGCGCAGAGTGGCGGTATCGCCACGGGCGAACGCCCCGACGATCGTGTCGAAGGCGGCCCGGGCGCCTTGAAGGAAGTGCTTTTCATCGAACGAAGGGTCGGCACCGTGGATCTGTACCAGACCGTCGGCCACCGAGCGCGGCTCGTCCGGGTTCGGCGTCCAGGTGGCGGCGCGCCCCCGGTCGGGCAGGGTGATCACGTTGTCGGGCAGGTCCACCCGACCCTGGGCCGGCGGTGGGGCAAAGGGGTTGGGCCGCTGCCGTTCCTCGCCGCTGCGACGCCCCAGCACGCTGCGCAGGCGATAAACAAGGAACGCCGCGATCATGGCGAAAATAACGATTTCTATGAAAATGGACCCATCACCCATAGGTTTGTATCCCGGTGCTCTTGCCGATGAATTCGCCCTGGACCCGAAGCCGGGCGACGACTACTTGTAGAAAAACGGCGGACCGTTTAACCCAGGGCACCGGTCATCGTCACCGACCGGCTCCCTGTCTAGATAGGCCGTTGCCCTAAAAAGAGCAAGGACAGGCATGTATCTCATCCTGCCATTCATCCTCATTCCGATGCTGGAGATCGCCGTCTTCATCCAGGTGGGCGGCCTGATCGGGGTGATGCCGACGGTGGCGCTGGTGCTGCTTACCGCGGTCATGGGCATGACGCTGTTGCGGCGGCAGGGAATGGCGACGCTGGGCCGCGCCCGCGCCAGCCTGGAGCGCAACGAGCTGCCGGTGCAGGAGGTGTTCGATGGCTTCTGCCTCGTCATGGCCGGCGCCCTGCTGCTCACCCCAGGCTTCGTCACCGATACGCTGGGTTTGGCGCTGTTCATCCCGGCCGTGCGCCGGGCGCTCCGCCGGCGGCTGTTCAATGTCTTAAGGCGCCGGGCGGAGATGCGGGTGTTCGTCAACGGCCGTGCGGTGGACCCCGATGGCGTGAACCGCCCGGCCAGCCGGCCCTCCCCGACGATCATCGAGGCCGACTTCAACGAGGTGAGGCCGGACGGCGACGAACCGCCCGCGAAACCGTCCGGGGAATCCCACTGGGGCAAGCCGGATTCCCGTTTCCGCCCGTGACCGAAGGCGGACTTCCGAAACGCCCAAGCGGTTGAACCGTTGTCCGAGGCGGCCAACCATGCTAGCGATTCCGGTTGTCCCGCGACGACCCCACCATGACGGGCCACCGCGAAGAGCGGCCCTTTCCAGGAGTCTTTCCACAATGTCCGACACCACCGCCGACCAGCCCAGCAATGCCAACGGCGAAGGCCAGAGCCGCTTCAACTCCCTGCCGATCAACGTGCTGGGGCAGTACGTGAAGGACCTGTCTTTCGAGAACCCCAACGCGCCCGAGGTTCTGCTGCCCGGCCAGCCGGCGCCCAAGGTCGGTGTCGATGTCAACGTCGGCGCCCAGCCGGTGGCCGAGAACGTCTACGAAGTCACGCTGGTTACCCGCGTCGAGGCCAAGATCGGCGAAAAGGTGGCGTTCCTGGTGGAGCTGACCTACGCCGGCCTGTTCGGCCTCCAGGGCCTGCCGCAGGAGCACCACCGTCCAGTGCTGCTGATCGAGGGACCCCGCCTCCTGTTCCCGTTCGCCCGCAACATCATCGGCGACGTCACCCGGGACGGTGGTTTCCCGCCGCTGCTGATCAACCCGATCGATTTCGCCGACCTTTACCGGCGCGAGTTGACTGAGGAAGGCCCCGTCGGCAACGCCTGATATCGACAAGCACGCGCCCGGTGCTTGAGAGCCGTCCGAGACGATGCTCAACGGTATCCGGCCCTTCATATCATACCAAAGGCGGTTGATGGCTTCCATCAACCGCCTTTGGTTCAAACCCTCTCGCACCTTGCGA
>DASPMK010000052.1:0-3251 GCA_035627075.1 Azospirillaceae bacterium | reverse complement strand
CAGGCGCAAGGCCGCCGGCTGGGATGTCCGCTATCTCGCCTCAAGCCTCGGACTGCCCGCCCGTTAACCTGGATTCGGAGCCCTGCGGATGGCACGCGAAGAGATAGGGCTTTTGTCTACAGCAAGGCGAAGGCGTCGACGTCCACCAGTCCCCGGTCGGTGATTTTCAGGTGGGGGATCACCGGCAGCGCCAGGAAGGCCAGTTGCAGGAACGGCTCCGGCAGGGGACAGCCCATGCCGCGCACGACCGCGCGCAAGGCGGTGAGCCGGTCGCGCACCGCTTCGAACGGCTCCAGGCTCATCAGCCCGGCCAATGGCAGGGGCAACTCGCCGATGACAGCACCATCGGCCACCGCGACGAAGCCACCGCCGATCTCGATCAGCCGATTGATCGCCGCGGCCATGTCGGCGTCGTCGGCGCCGACGACGCACAGGTTGTGGCTGTCGTGGCCAACCGAGGAGGCCAGCGCGCCGCGCGTGAAGCCGAAGCCGCGCACGAAGCCGCGCCCGATGTTGCCATTACGGCCGTGGCGCTCCAGCACGCAGACCTTCAGCACGTCCGAGGCGGGATCGGCCAGCCGCTCGCCATCGTGGTAGGGCAGGATGAGGACGAGGTGATCGGTGATGATCCGCCCGGCCTTCACCCCGATCACCGGGCCGGTCGGTCCCGGGGCGGGGACCCGGAAATCCGCCGGCGCCACCGGCCGGCGGCGGACGCTGTTCAACCCCACCGGCGCCACCGGCGGGCGGCCTTCGAACACCTCGGGCGTAACCGGGCGGCCGGCGGCGATCACCTGGCGCACCCGGCAGTCCTCCAGGCTGTCGAGCAGAACGATGTCGGCCCGCTTGCCCGGCGCGATCAGGCCCCGGTCGGTCAGGCCGAAGCCCTGGGCCGCCGACCATGTCGCCGCCCGGTAGACATGGACCAGCGGTGCCCCCAGGCGGATAGCGGTCCGGATAAGGTGGTCGAGGTGCCCCTCCTCGGCGATATCCAACGGATTGCGGTCGTCGGAGCAGAAGCCGCAGAAGCTCGACGTATCGGCCGAGATCAGGCCGGCGAGCGCGTGCAGGTCCTTGGACACCGTACCCTCGCGGATCAGCAACTGCATGCCCTTGCGCAGCTTCTCCAGCCCTTCGTCCGCCGTGGTGGTTTCGTGACAGTTGCGAATGCCGCAGGCGAGATAGGCGTTGAGCGATCGCCCGCGCACCAGCGGCGCATGGCCGTCGATGTGCCTGCCCTGAAAGGCGGCCAGCTTGTCCAGAGCCTCCGCGTCCTTGCCGAGCAGGCCGGGGTAGTTCATGAACTCGGCCAGCCCGATCACCTTGGGATGATCGCGCAACCCCACCAGATCAGCGGCCGTCAGATGGGCGCCGGACGTTTCCAACCCGGTCGCCGGAACGCACGACGACAACTGGACGCGCAGGTCCATTCGCATCGCCAGCGTCGCCTCCAGGAAATAGCGCAGGCCGTCCAGCCCCAGCACGTTGGCGATTTCGTGAGGATCGCAGATGGCGGTGGTGATGCCGCGCGGCAGGACGCAACGTTCGAACTCCAGCGGCGTCAGCAGGGTCGATTCGCAATGCAGGTGGGTGTCGATGAACCCCGGCACGGCGACCACGTCCCGGCCGTCGATCTCCGTCTCGCCCTCATAGGACTCGTAGGTCCCGACGATGCGGTCACCGCAGAGGGCGATATCGCCGCGCGCCATCTCGCCGGTGACGACGTTGAGAAACCGCGTGTCCTTGATGACCAGATCCGCCTTGCGGTGCCCGAGAGCCTGATCGATGCAGGCGGCCAGAAAATCCTGGGTGTCGCCTCGGGTATTGGACGATTCCACTCTCGCCTCCCTTGCCTTCAAGGACATTGGTCGGGCAAGGCCCGTGATCCACCACCCGGCTTTTTAAGCCGGACGGGCAGCCCGGCGATTGCGGCTCGGCGGGCGGGGCCGGTACTCGTCGTCATCTGCCCGGACACCGACAAGGAGGGAGGCCGACGGCACCGAGAGCATCGCTGTGGAGATTTTTGCAATCCATCGCCTGTTTTCTGTTGATCGTGATGCCGGCGGTTACGTCGCAAGGCATCGATACCGACCACCGCCCCGATAGCGCAAGAAGCACTCTGCTCGCGGAGAAAAGAACCATGAGCGATGAACGTTCCGCCGCAACGGCAACCCGGCAGGCCCAAACCGTCACGGTGATCGACAACAGCACCGGCAAGCGAGTCGACCTGCCCGTTCTTGACCCCACACTTGGCTCGCGCGTCGTCGACACCCGGCAATTGCATGATGCCCTGGGCGTCTACGCGTATGATCCGGGATACACGGCCACGGCAAGTTGCACGTCGCGAATTACCTATATCGACGGGGATCACGGCATCCTGCTCTACCGAGGCTATCCCGTCGACGGGCTGGTGGAGAACTCCGATTACCTGGAGGTCTGCTACCTCCTGCTCAACGGCGAGCTGCCCGACGCCGAGCACAAGGCGCGGTTCGACTACGCCATCACCCACCATACCATGCTGCACGAGCAGCTCCTGACCTTCTACCGGGGCTTCCGGCGCGACGCCCACCCCATGGCGATCCTGTGCGGCATCACCGGCGCCCTGTCGGCCTTCTATCACGATAGCCTGGACATCTTCGATCCGCACCATCGGATGATCGCCTCGCACCGGCTGATCGCCAAGATGCCGACCATCGCCGCCATGGCCTACAAATACTCGCAGGGCCAGCCCTTCATTTATCCGCGCAACGATCTGGGTTACGCGGCGAATTTCCTGCGCATGCTGTTCGCCGTGCCTTGCGAGGAGTACGAGGTCAACCCGGTGGCGGCGCGGGCTCTCGACGCCCTGCTGATCATCCAGGCCGATCACGAGCAGAACGCGTCGACCTCGACGGTGCGCACGGCCGGATCGAGCCACGCCAACCCGTTCGCCTGTATCGCCGCCGGCATCGCTTCGCTGTGGGGGCCCATGCACGGCGGGGCCAACGAGGCGGTGCTGAAGATGCTGCGGGAGGTCGGCCACAAGAACCGCATTCCCGAGTTCATCCGGCGTGCCAAGGACAAGGACGACCCCTTCCGTCTGATGGGCTTCGGCCATCGTGTCTACAAAAGCTATGATCCCCGCGCCAAGGTTCTGCGCCGGATCTGCCACGACGTGCTTAATGAACTTGATATGCGGGATGAGCCGTTGCTGGAGCTGGCCCTGGAGCTTGAGCGGATCGCGCTGGAAGACGACTACTTTGTCCAGCGCA
>DASPMK010000051.1:0-10711 GCA_035627075.1 Azospirillaceae bacterium | reverse complement strand
ACCGGCCGCCGCACCGTGCAGCCACGCGGCGGCGCAGCCGGCATCGAAGGCGTCCATGCCTTGGGCCATCAGCCCGACCGCCAGACCGGCAAGCACATCGCCCGAGCCGCCCGTGGCCAGGGTCGGCGGGGCGTTGGCGTTGATGGCGGCGCGCCCGTCCGGCGCCGCGATAACCGTGTCGGCACCTTTCAGCAGGACCACCGCCCCGCTCTCGGCCGCCGCCTTCCGGGCGCGCGCCAGCTTGCCCGGCGCGGCATCGCACAACTGCGGGAACAGCCGGACGAACTCGCTCTCGTGCGGCGTCAGCAGGCAGCGGGGGTGGAGGCGTTTCATGAAACCGGCACGCCCCTCCCCGGCACCGGCGGTCAGGGCGTCGGCGTCCAGCACGCACGCCTTTCCCGCATCCAGCGCCGCCAGCACCCGCGCGCGCGTCGAGTCCGATACCCCGGCCCCAGGCCCCAGCAGGATGGCGTTGCGTCGTCTGTCGCCCAGAAGCGCGGCGAACGCGGCATCGTCCGCCACCGGATGAACGAGGGCGCCGGGTTCGGCGATGGCGTAAACGGCGAAGACCTCCGGTGGACAGGCTATCCCCACCAAACCGGCGCCGACGCGTCGAGCCGCCCGTGCCGCCAGCCGGGCGGCTCCGGTCATCCGCCCGCCGCCGAGCACCAGGGCGTAGCCCCGGCTGTATTTGTGGCTGTCGGCGACCGGCCAAGGAAATCGGTCACGCCAGCGCGCCGGCCCGTTCTCGAAAGCGGTCGGCCGGATGGTGTCGAGAACGGCATCGGGAATGCCGATGTCCGCCACGACCGTCGCGCCGCACAACTCACGCCCCGGCAACATCAAATGCCCCGGTTTTTTGCGGAAAAAGGTGACCGTCAGCCTCGCCCGGGGGGCGCCCCCCAGCACCGCGCCGGTGTCGCCGCACACACCCGACGGCACGTCGACGGCGACCACCTCGAGTCGACGGGCGTTGCTCATCTCGACCACGGCCCTGGCCACCCCGTCCAGCGGCCGGGAAAGGCCGGCGCCGAACAGGGCGTCAACAACCAGGGGATTACCGTCAAGAACGGCCGGGGTGAGCGATTCGACCCGCCCCGTCCACCGCGACGCCGCCTGGGCGGCATCGCCTTTCAACGCCTCCCGCTTGCCGAACAGGGCCAGGCGCACCGGCCATCCCATGCCCGCCAACAGGCGCGCCACAACAAATCCGTCGCCGCCGTTGTTGCCGGGACCGCACAGGATGGAGACGGGTTGTGGCGGCCAGCGGTGAACGATGGCCTGCGCGATGGCCGCGCCGGCGTTTTCCATCAGCACGGGGCCGGGCGTGCCCGCCGTGATGCATGCCGAATCGGCCTGATTCATCTCGCCGACGGCAAGGAGGTCCAGGCCGTCACTCACGGCGTTTCCCCCGGCACCACCCGACCGGCGGCCCGGCCGGCGGCCACCAGCGCTTGCGCGCCGGCGCGGAGGAAACCGACATCGCTGCCCGCGACCACCATCCGACAGCCGGACGCCAGCAGGTCGACCTGGCTCCGACCCTGTGTTGGAATCGTGCCGTAGACACGACCGCTGTCGAGAATCGCACGCTCCGCCCGCGCCAGCAGGTCGCGCACCGCCGGATCATCGAAGTCGCCGAGTTTGCCGACGCCGGCCGACAGATCGTAGGGGCCGATGAACAAGGCATCAACGCCGTCCACCGCCGCGATATCCGGGATCGCTTCCACCGCCTGGACCGATTCGATCTGACAGACGATCATCAGATTGTCATCGATGCCATCGAGATAGGCCGGCTTGGCCAAGCCATAGTCGCCGGCGCGCGCCAATCCCATGCCATAGCCCCGCACACCCTTTGGCGGGTAGCGGCAGGCGGCCACCGCCGCCCGAGCCTCCTCGGCCGAGTTGATCGCCGGGAACATGATTCCCTCGATGCCAAGGTCCAGGGCACGCTTGACGTAGACCGCGTCATTCCACGGCACGCGCATGAAACTTGCTGCCGGGGTGGCCGCAAGGGCCTGAATCATGGCGCGGCTCTCGGCCAGCGTGGCCGGTCCATGCTCGTTGCAGATAAGGCCGAAATTGATCCCCGACAGGCCGACGATCTCGGCGGCGGCGGGACTGGCCAGCGCCAGCCAGCAGCCGGTCACGGAGTGTCCCGCGCGCAGCGTGTGCTTGACCGGATTTTCTCGAAACATGGAAGCGCTCCCCTCCGGCCAGCGGCCGTTCCGGCGGATGGGCCTGCCGGCATGGAGCAATGGGGGAAACTGGGGCGACGGATGGGACTCGAACCCACGACCACTCGGACCACAACCGAGGGCTCTGCCAACTGAGCTACCGTCGCCAGCAGGGAAGCGCTATTTGCCCGATCCGACCGGCGGCGTCAAGGACTGTTTGCAGACCTTCGAACACGAAAGCGAGGGAGGGTCTGACAAGGGGCCTTTGCCCTCATCGGACTCTTTGCTGCCCAAAAATTACACAGATGGCCTAGAATGGCGGCAGTCGGTTGTCGGCAGCCCGGCCATAGGACATTTGGAAGGGCTTGGCTATGCCTTGCTTTAACGTCGGTCTGGACCATTGGCACGGACCATGCTTTAGAGTGCGTGCGCACCGTCCGGGCCACGCCAGCCGCTCTGGAAGGCCACTCTGTTCGAGAGACCCATGAAGAAGATCGAAGCCATCATCAAGCCGTTCAAACTCGACGAGGTGAAGGAAGCGCTTCACGAGGTTGGCATCAAGGGCATCACGGTGACCGAGGCCAAGGGGTTCGGTCGCCAGAAAGGGCACACCGAGCTTTATCGGGGTGCGGAATACGTGGTCGATTTCCTGCCCAAGGTGAAAATCGAGGTGGTATTGGACGACGCCTTGGTGGAGCGGGCCATAGAGGCCATCCAGCAGGCCGCCCACACCGGCCGCATCGGTGACGGCAAAATCTTCGTCACGCCGGTCGAAGAAGTCGTCCGCATCCGTACCGGGGAAAAAGGGACGGACGCCATCTGAATTCAAGCCGGATGCGGCCTTATCCGGTCGCGGCTCCGGCCTTCACTCCCCGCGTCGAAAGACGCGGGGTTCAGTAAAGTTACTTACGGGTGCGACCTTTTTTGCGCTTACATTGCATGGCACGTAGGAGCAAGGGGATAACACCTTCGGCGCGAAAAGCCCGACAAGCCGCGCGGCCCCAGGCCGGGCGGCCGAACGGGCGGACTGTTTCAACCCCACCAGACTGGATAGAGTGACATGTCCGATATCAGCAAGGTCTTCGATCTGATCAAGGAGCACGACGTCAAGTACGTTAGCCTCCGGTTCACCGACCCGAAGGGCAAGATGCAGCACACTGCCCAGCATGTGTGCACCGTCGACGAGGAGATGTTCACCGATGGTGTCATGTTCGACGGGTCGTCGATCGCCGGCTGGAAGGCGATCAACGAATCGGACATGATCCTGATGCCGGACGCTTCTTCCGCCTACATGGACCCGTTCTCGGCCCAGCCGACGCTGGCCGTGTTCTGTGATGTGTTCGAGCCGTCGACCGGCCAGTCTTACAGCCGCTGCCCGCGCGGCATCTCCAAGGCGGCCCTGAAGTACATGGCGTCGGCCGGCATCGGCGACACCGCCTTCTTCGGCCCCGAGGCCGAGTTCTTCGTGTTCGACGACGTCAAGTTCCAGGTCGACATGCACAAGGTTTCCTACGAGTTCGACTCGGAGGAAGGCCCGTACACCTCCGGCCGTGACTACGAAGGCGGCAACCTCGCCCACCGTCCGGGCGTCAAGGGCGGTTACTTCCCGGTTCCGCCGGTGGACAGCGCCAATGACCTGCGCGCCGAGATGCTGAGCGTTCTGGCCGAGATCGGCGTGCCGGTCGAGAAGCACCACCACGAGGTGGCCGCCTCCCAGCACGAACTGGGCATCAAGTTCGACACGCTGGTGCGCACCGCCGACAACATGCAGCTCTACAAGTACGTGGTGCATAATGTTGCGCACGCGTACGGCAAGACCGCGACCTTCATGCCGAAGCCGGTGTTCGGCGACAACGGCTCGGGCATGCACTGCCACCAGTCGATCTGGAAGGATGGCCAGCCGCTGTTCGCCGGTTCGGGCTACGCCGACCTGTCGGACATGGCGCTGTACTACATCGGCGGCATCATCAAGCACGCCAAGGCGCTCAACGCCTTTACCAACCCGTCGACCAACTCCTACAAGCGTCTGGTTCCGGGTTACGAGGCTCCGGTGTTGCTGGCCTACTCGGCCCGCAACCGTTCGGCCTCCTGCCGCATCCCGTACGTCGCTTCCCCGAAAGGCAAGCGCGTCGAGGTCCGCTTCCCCGATCCGGCCGCCAACCCGTATCTGGCGTTCGCCGCCATGCTGATGGCCGGTCTGGACGGTATCCAGAATAAGATCCATCCCGGCGAGGCGATGGACAAGAACCTGTACGACCTGCCGGCGGAGGAGCTGTCGAAGGTTCCGACGGTCTGCGGTTCGCTGCGTGAGGCTCTGGAGAACCTCGAAAAGGACAACGCCTTCCTGCGCAAGGGCGACGTCTTCACCGAGGACACGATCGCTTCCTACATCGAACTGAAGATGGAAGAGGTCATGGCGTTCGAAACCATGCCGCACCCGATCGAGTACAAGATGTACTACTCGGTCTGATCAAAAAGCTTGTTTCGCCTGGGATCCGGGACATCCCCGGAACCCAGGTGATACAGTCAAGGGCCTCCCTCAGGCGACTGGGGGAGGCTCTTTTGATTCGAGGTATCCTACCGAAGGCGCTTGATGGAAGTCATCAAGCCTCGCCCGTATCAGGTGCCTGGAGGTGCGGCCGCACATCGCTGCCTATTTTTTAGGCGATCCGTACCGCCGCTGATTTCCCCCTACCCCCGCCGTTCCAGAAACAGTGTGCCCAGAGGCGGCAGGGTGAGGCTCAGCGAGTACGGCCGACCATGATGCGGTATCTCCTCGGCCTGGACACCGCCGCCGTTGCCCACGTCGCCGCCGCCATAGGCCCCGGCGTCGGTGTTGAGCCGCTCGGCGTAGAAGCCCGGCAGCGATACACCGACCCGGTAGCCCTGGCGCGGAATGGGGGTGAAGTTCGACACCACCACCACCGGCTTCTCCCGGTCCTGGCCGTAACGCAGGAAGGAGATGACGCTGTTGTCGGCGTCGTTGGCCTCGATCCACTCGAACCCGGCGGAATCGCAGTCCAGTTCGTGCAGGGCCGGCAGCTCGCGGTAGGCGCGGTTCAGATCGCGCACCAGATCCTTCATCCCCCGGTGAAGAGAGTCGTCGAGCAGGTGCCAGTCCAGGCTGGTGTCGTGGTTCCACTCCCGCTCCTGGGCGAATTCGCCCCCCATGAACAGCAGCTTTTTGCCGGGATGGCCGAACATGAAGCCGTAATAGGCCCGCAGATTGGCGAATCGTTGCCAGCGGTCGCCCGGCATCTTGCCGATCAGCGAGCCCTTGCCGTGGACCACCTCGTCATGGGACAGCGGCAGGATGAAGTTTTCCGAAAAAGCGTAGAGCAGGCCGAAGGTTAGGTCATGGTGGTGATAGCGGCGATGGATCGGGTCCTTGCTGATGTAGCGCAAGGTGTCGTGCATCCACCCCATGTTCCACTTGTAGCCGAAGCCGAGGCCGCCCAGGTACGTCGGTCGCGATACCGCCGGCCACGCCGTCGATTCCTCGGCCACGGTCATGGCGCCGGGGTGGTGGCCGTAGACCAGCTCGTTCATGCGCTTGAGGAAGTCCACCGCCTCCAGGTTCTCGCGCCCACCGTACTTGTTGGGAATCCACTCCCCCTCCTTGCGGGAATAGTCGAGGTAGAGCATGGAGGCCACCGCGTCCACGCGCAGGCCGTCGGCGTGGTACTCGTCCATCCAGAACAGGGCCGAGCCCAGGAGAAAGTTGGCCACCTCGCGTCGGCCGAAGTTGTAGATCAGGGTGTTCCAGTCCGGCTGGAAGCCCTGGCGCGGATCGGCGTGTTCGTAGAGGTGCGAGCCGTCGAACCAGCCCAGACCGTGCGGATCGGTAGGGAAGTGGCCCGGCACCCAGTCCAATAGCAGACCGATTCCCGCGTGATGGCAGGCTTCGACGAAATAGCGGAAATCATCGGGTTCGCCGAAACGCGAGGTCGGGGCGTAGAGCCCGATGGCCTGATATCCCCAGGAGCCGTCGAACGGATACTCGGTGACCGGCATCAGCTCCAGGTGGGTGAATCCCATGTCCTTGGCGTAGGACACCAGCCGGTCGGCCAGTTCGCGGTAGGTCAGATAGCGGTTGCCTTCCTCCGGCGCCCGCATCCACGAGCCCAGATGCACCTCGTAGATCGACACCGGCGCCGAGCGGTCGGCGGCCTGCCGTCGGCTTTGCAGCCACGCGTCGTCCGCCCAGGGATGGCGCCCCATGCCGTGGACGATGGACGCCGTGCGCGGCGGGTGTTCGGCGCGGAAGGCATAAGGATCGGCCTTTAGCGGCAACAGCGAACCGTCACCGCCCCTGATCTCGAATTTGTAGTGCTCGCCGGCGCCGATATTGGGGACGAAGATCTCCCATACCCCGGCGCCGTGACGAAAGCGCATGGGCAGCCGCCGGCCGTCCCAGTTGCAGAAGTCGCCGACAACGCTGACCCGCCGGGCGTTGGGCGCCCACACGGCGAAAGCCACGCCGGGCACCCCGTCCATCTCGATGCAGTGCGCCCCCAGCCGTTCGTAGTTGCGCAGGTGCAGCCCCTCGGCCAGCAGGTGGACGTCCAGGTCGCCGAGCACCGCGCCGAAGCGGTAGGCGTCCTCGAAATCCACCGTGCCGTTGGGAAAGCGGGCACGCAGATGATAGGGGAAGCGCTCGCGCCGGTCAGACAGCGTGGCGGCGAAGAAGCCGTCGCCGTGTATCCGCTCCAGCATGCCGGCGCCCCCCCCCGTACCGGAGTCGATCACCTCGACCGACAGGGCGTCGGGCAGCATGGCGCGCACGGAGACGGGGCCGCCCGATTCATCCTGATGCATGCCGAGGACGGAAAAGGGGTCGCCGTGGTCGGCCCGCGCCACCGCCTCGACGGCGGCGCGGAAAGCCTCCTCGCGGGCGCTGGCTTCGCTGCGGACGGTGGTGGTGTCGCTGTCGGCGGTCATGTCCTGGTTCCCCTTGGCATCACGCGTACGCGTCGAGGATAGCGGCTAGCCCCTCCGCGGGGATGGCAAGCCCGGCGGAACGCTGGGCCGCCTCCCGGCTGATCTCGTAGCAGGCTCTCTCCACCACGAAAAGGTCAATGAGGCGCCGCGCCGCGTCCTCGTCCGCCGGCCAAGTGGGGCTGTCGGCGATCGCCTCGCGATAGGCGGCGAGGAAAGCGACGGTAACGCGCAGCCGCCATTCCAGCGCGTGGGCGTGAAGACGCTCGGCGACCTCGGCACTGCCCTCGCCGGCCGGCAAGGGCAGGCGCCGCACCGCCGTGCGGGCGGCGTAGTCGAACGACCGCAGCATCGACGCTACATCCCTGAGCGCCGAATGCTTGGCGCGGCGCTCGGCCAAGGATTTGGCGTGATCGCCCTCGAAGTCGATGATGACCACGTCGTTTTGGGCGCGCAGCACCTGGGTCAGGTCGAAATCGCCGTGCAGGCGGGTCTTCGCCGCCGTTACTTCCAGTCCATCCGCCAAATACCCGATCAACTCCAGGCACTCTTCCCGCCGTCCCGCCAGCGCCTCGATCTCCGGTGGCGGGTCGCGCACCTCGGACAGGATCGCAAAGGCCTGCTCGATGTGGTGGCGAACCGCGCCAGCCCAGCCGGCCACATCGGCGCCGGTGACCGGCTCGGGATCGAATGCCTTGCCGCCGCCGGGAGTGGCCAACGCCCGGTGAAGTTCGGCCGTCCGCCGCCCCAGCGTCGCCGCTATCGGCAGGTAGAGCGCATGGGGGTCCTCCCCCTCGGGCAAGGCTACGCCCAGGCGCACATCCTCCAGGCTGCGGTCGAGATAATCGACGGTGACGCTCCAGCCGTCGCCCTGGTTGCGCACGAAGCCCTGGACAATGGCCAGCGCCATCGGCGTTCCGTCGTCGCCGACATGCTCGACCGTGCCGTACAGCGGCGGGGCGCCGGAGAACCGGGCGATCTCGGTAAGAAAGCGACCCATCTCCACCTCGGGATGGAGCCCGACCATCAGGCGGCGGTAAACCTTGAGCACCAGCCCATCGCCGACCTGCACCGAGGCGTTGGCCTTCTCCACCCCCGGCCGTCGGCATTCGACCTCTTCCTCCAGCTCCGCCGTCCCCATCAACGGCGTCGGCGTGAAGCGGACCACGCCGGTGGAAGCGGCAAGCGTTTCCCCCCGCGCCACCGCCCGCAGCACCGCGCAGACGAAACCATCGGACTGGACGGCATCGTACACCGCCCCCAGCCGTGCCCCCCGGCGCGCCCGCGCCAGCGTATAGGGCTGAAGCGGCCCGGCACTTTCCTCCCACGACACCGCCAGCGGCAACAGGCAGGGAAGGGCCGCCTCTCCGTCGGAGAAGATCACGTCGACACGGGTCAGCAAAAAGCCGTCGCTCCCGCCCGGCAACTCGGCCGTCAGTGCGATGCGGGCGGATGCGATGGAACCGCCCAGCCACCGCTGCTTGGCAAGAAAACCGGGCAGCGCCTCGACCTCCAGTTCCTTGGCGGCGCGCCCGGAGGCGATGGCCCGCCAGCCATCGCGCATCACCAGCGTGATGAACTCAGGCAAGGGCTCGGGAATCTCGATGTGCCAGGCCGGCAGGGCCGTTTCCGATGCCAGGGCGAACCAGAAGAAGCCGTAACTGGGCAGGGTAAGCAGGTACGGCAGATCGCCGATGGGCGGAAAGGCGCTGCGGCCGGTCATCTCCACCGGAACGCAGCTCTTCCAGGACTTCAGGTCCAGTTCCACCGCCTGCGCCGTCCGCGACAGGTTGGCGACGCACAGCACCGTCTCGACCCCGCTGTCGGTTTCCAGCCGTCGGATGTAGGCCAGCACCTTGCGATTGCCGGGGTAGAGAAAGTGCAGCGTGCCGCGCCCGAACACCTTGCGCTGGGTCCGCACCGCCACCATGCGCTTGGTCCAGTTCAGCAGCGACGACGGGCTGCGGGCCTGGGCCTCGACGTTGACCGTCTGGAAGCCGTAGACCGGGTCCATGATCGCCGGCAGGTACAGCCGGGCCGGATCGGCGCGGGAAAAGCCGCCGTTGCGGTCGGGCGACCACTGCATCGGCGTACGCACCCCGTCGCGGTCGCCGAGGTAGATGTTGTCGCCCATGCCCAACTCGTCGCCGTAGTACAGCACCGGCGTGCCGGGCATGGACAGCAGCAAGCTGTTGAGAAGCTCGATCTTGCGCCGGTCGTTGTCCATCAGCGGCGCCAAACGGCGGCGGATGCCCAGGTTGATGCGCATGCGCCGGTCGCCGGCGTAGGTGTTCCAAAGATAGTCCCGCTCCTTGTCGGTCACCATCTCCAGCGTCAGTTCGTCGTGGTTCCTAAGGAAGATCGCCCATTGGCAATTGTCGGGAATTTCCGGGGTCTGGCGCATGATGTCGGTGATCGGGTGCCGGTCCTCCTGCGCCAGCGCCATGTAGATGCGCGGCATCAGCGGGAAATGGAACGACATATGGCACTCGTCGCCGTCGCCGAAGTAGGGGCGCACGTCTTCCGGCCACTGGTTGGCCTCGGCCAGCAGCATGCGGTCGGTGTATTGGCGGTCCACCTCGGCGCGGATCTTGCGCAGGATGTCGTGGGTTTCATGCAGGTTCTCGTTGTTGGTGCCCTCGCGCTCGACCAGATAGGGCACGGCGTCGAGCCTGAGCCCGTCCACCCCCATGTCGAGCCAGTAGCGCATCGAATTGAGCACCTCGCGTAAAACCCTGGGGTTGTCGAAGTTAAGATCGGGCTGGTGTGAATAGAATCGATGCCAGAAATAGGCTTTGGCCGCCGGATCAAAGGTCCAGTTGGATTTTTCCGTATCCAGGAAAATAATGCGCGTGCCCTGGTACTTCTGGTCGGTATCGGACCAGACATAGTAGTTACGGTGGTTGGAGCCGGGCCGGGCCAGCCGCGCCCGTTGGAACCACGGGTGCTGGTCGGAGGTGTGGTTGACCACCAGTTCGGTGATAACCCGCATGCCGCGGGCATGGGCTTCACGCACGAACAGGCGGAAATCGCGCAGATTGCCGTAGGCCGGATTGACCTCGCGGTAGTCGGCGATGTCGTAGCCGTCGTCGCGCAACGGGCTGGGATAGAACGGCAGGAGCCACAGCGCGGTGACACCCAGGTCCTGAAGGTAGTCGAGCTTCCGCGTCAGCCCGGCGAAATCGCCGATGCCGTCGTTGTTGGCATCGAAGAAGGCTTTAACATGAAGCTGGTAGATGACCGCGTCCTTGTACCAGAGGCGATCCTGGCGATCGATCATGGGAGGCTGCCGGGCTGGGTTGGCGATCTGTCCCCGAACAAACAGCCGGTGGCCGGGTATGGCACGCCGCCGCCGCCCTTTGCGCCCCGGGTGAAGATTGCGGCAGCCATGCGGGCCGGCGATGGTTGACCGGCATTGACAGGACTTGCCGAAAAACCGGGCCGCGTGCCACGTTGCCTGCTCGTCATCCCCATCCTTGGACATCCGATGCTGTCGATCAGCCCTCGCGCGCGCGGCGCGCTGTTGATTGCGCTGGCCACCCTGTGCTGGAGTTCCGGCGGGATCATCGTCCGCTCGGTGTCGGCGGAGGGCCTCGACA
>DASPMK010000050.1:0-5771 GCA_035627075.1 Azospirillaceae bacterium | reverse complement strand
ATCACCCGCGTGCATGGCCCCTTCGTCTCCGACGGTGAGGTCGAGGACGTGGTGCGCTTTGTTCGTGCCCAGGGCGAGCCCGACTATATCCATGCCATTACCGAAGACGATGATGCCGACGAGATCGGCGGCGTCGAGCCGGGCGAGGACGGGGAGGGCGGGGGCATCGCCTTCGGTTCGTCGGGCGACGACCTCTACGATCAGGCACTGGCGCTGGTGGTGCGCGAACAGAAGGTATCGGTCAGCTTCATCCAGCGTTGCCTTCAGATCGGCTACAACCGCGCCGCCCGCATCGTCGAGCGGATGGAAGCCGAGAAGGTGGTGTCCCAGTCCAACCACGTCGGCAAGCGCGAACTGCTGATTGGTCCGGGCGGCGTACCCAAGGCCGGGCGCGGCGGAGCGCGTTTCGACGAGGCATGACCGGCGCCCGTGTTCAAGGCGAAAGTGGCGTTGGCCACCCTCAAGGACGACGGTTTAGGCCTGATTCATCGTTACCCGCGCTTCGGGCGAGGAGGGTGATGACGGGGGACGGCGTTGGCCTTATACGGCATGGTGGGTGATCAGGCTGGGGATGGGGGCTCGGCCTACGGCACCAGTTTCGTCCGTGCGACAAGACGACCCGACGATCATTGCCATGCCTTGGAGAGAAAGTGGCTGACCTCGTGACCTTGGCCGCCGCGTCCTGGCTCTTCCTGTGCCCGGCGTCCGATGGGGGCGCTCCGCCGTCCGATGGCGTCCTGCTCGCCTCCTATAGCGGCGTGAGCGGCGCCTCCCTGGCTTTGGGGATATCCGAAACGGAGCCGGAGCCATCGGCCGATTGCCGCTCGGTACCGCTGCCGATCCCGGCCACGGCTGTGCGCTGGGCCGGTGTGCTGCCGGCGGAGCTGGCGCCTCAACTGAAAAGGGGGTTGGTGCTCCAAAGGCCATCAAACCCTTTCTCGACAGGCCGCCTGGAGGTCAGCGAAATCGAACCATGGCCGGCGGCGTCCGCGCCCGTGCCGCCGATCCTGCCGGGCGACTCGCTTCTGCCGGCGGCCCGAACCATCGTGTTCGGTGCCGAGGAGCGGATGGCCTTGTCCCGCGCGGACAATGGCGCAGTGGTTCTCGAATGCCGTCCGGGGGAGGCTCCGGCAGGGCTCGTGCTGTCCCTTTCCGGGCGCTTGCCGGCGGGAGCCAGAACAACGCTGGCCGTGGACTATACGGCGGCCCCCGGATTTACCCTCGGCGCCGCCGACGAGTCCCTTCGTCGCCGGGAGGATGTGGCCTTGCTGGGCGATCTGCCGCCCCAGGAAGCGACCGCCCGCCGGGAGCTGGCGATCCCGCTGGACCACCTGGATGCACGGAGCGCCCTTAGCCTGACGGTGGTCTGTCCCGGCGAAGGCGGCTTTCTACGCCTTGAGCGGATCGCCCTGTCGGCTACTCTGGCCACAGCGTCGCAAAGCCGGGCAGCCTGGGCGTGGCAACCCGAGCGCTGGCTCCAGGACGGCACCGTGTTGATCGGCGAGGCGCGAGCACGGGGAATCGACACCCTTTACGTAACGGTCCCGATCGTGGACGGTCAGGTGGCGGACGCGCCGACGCTCGGCCGTTTCATTACCGAGGCCGGTCGGGCCGGTATCGCGGTCTGGGCCGTCGAAGGCGATCCCCACGCGGTTCTGTCCAGGGAGCGGGAAGGGTTTGTCGCCCGGACCGGAGCGCTGGCCGCCTACAACTCCGCTACGGATACGGATTCCGCGCGGCTGGCCGGGGTGCAATACGATATCGAGCCCTATCTGGTGCCCGGCTACGGCCTCGATCGCGCGGCCTGGGACGCGGCCTATCTCGATACGCTGGCCCGGTTGAAGGCGGCGGCCCGCATGCCGGTCACCGCGGCGGTGCCGTTCTGGTTCGCCGGGGAGGGGCGACAGGCCTTTCTCGACCAGTTGGCCCGCGTGGTGGACGGGGTTGCGGTCATGGCCTACCGCAGCGATGCCGCGGCGGTCGCCGCCTTGGCCGAGCCCTTCTTGGCGTGGGGAGCCGGCCAGGGACTTCCTGTCCACGTCGCTCTCGAGTCGGGGCCCTTGCCGGATGAAGAACGCACCCGTTTCCAACCGGCGGCCAAGGGTACCCTGTGGCATCTTGACCTTGGCGGGCGACCGATTCTGTTGTGGCTCGACCATGAGCGGACGAATCCCCATGGTCCCGCCTTCACGGCGGTGGACGACCAGCTTTTGCCCGGCCGGCGGCTGAGCTTTGCCGGAGACGAGGTGCGGCTGGAGGAGACCTCTCGGCGTCTGGAAACGGTTCTGCGCGCCTGGAGCAGCTTCGCCGGACTGGCCTTGCACGGCGTCCTGTAACATCATGTTGAACATTTTTTGAGAATTAGCGATCCATTATCATCCGTCCAAATGGCTATTTTCTCATCAGGCGTTCGATGGCCACAATCCTGGTTACCGATGACGACTCCCTGCTGCGTGATCTGGTCGAGTTCAAGCTCATCCAGCGCGGCTACGATGTTTTGACCGCCGAGGAGGGGGAAACCGCCCTGACGATCGCGGCCGAGCGGCGGCCCGACCTCATCGTTCTCGACGGCATGATGCCGGGGATGGATGGCTTCCAGGTCTTGCGACGCCTTCAGGAAACGGCGGAAACCGCCACCATTCCGGTCATCATGCTGACGGCCCGCCGGCAGGAGCGCGATATCGTGGCCGGGTTGTCGCTCGGAGCTCGCGATTATCTCGTGAAGCCCTTCATGCCCGAGGAATTGGTCGCCCGCATTCGCAAGATCCTGGGCGAGCCCGCGAGGCCGGCATGACGTTTCCCGGCCTGCGTGTCGCGCTGGTCGGCGCGGCGCTGCTGTGTCCCGGCGGTGTCGCGCTGGCCGCGACGGCGACCGACCTTTACGGCCAGGCGGTCGAGGCCCGCCGGGCCGGAAACCTGGAAACGGCGATCCAGCGCCTGGAGGAGGCCCGGCGGCTGGTGCCCCGCGATGCCGATGTTCTGCTGTTGCTGGGACAGGTTTACGGCTTCCAGCGGCGGTTCGACGAGGCATTGACGACCTTGCGCGAGGCCCGGCGGCTGGCCCCCGCCTACGCCGACATCGGCGTCGCCATCGCGCGCATCCATAGCTTCGAAGGAGGTTTTGCCGAGGCGGAAGGGGAGTTGGCCGAGGTGTTGGCGCGCCACCCCGATAACATCGAGGCACTTACCCTGCGAGCCCGTGTCGCCTATTACCGTCGCGACCTCGATGCGGCGGAAGCCGGTTTCGAGGCCGTGCTGGCGCGGGCTCCTGGCGCGCTGGACGCTCTTCTTGGGCTCGGTGATGTGGCGTTGGCACGGGGCGACGTTGAAACCGCCCGCGCCCGATACGAACAAGCCGGTCTTATCGCCCCCGACGACCATGAGGTCACGCGGCGGCTGGCGGATCTCGATACCAGCGCAAAGCCGCTCTGGCGGCTCGATCTTGGATCGGGGTACGGCGGTTTTGCCCGCGCGGGACAAGAGTCTTGGCGCGATACCTTCGCCCAGATCGGGTACGAGATCGATCCACGCACCCGGGTTCATGGCCGTGTGGAGCGGGACAGCCATTACGGCGCGGTCGACCTTCACCTGGAGGTCGGGCTCGACCGGCGGGTAAACGAGTGGCTGTCCGCTGCCGCATCCATCGGGATCACGCCGGACGCCGACTTCCTCGCCCGCTGGGCCGTGCGGGGCGAGGCGGCGGCACGGGTCCGCCAAGGCGGCGACACCCTCGGGGCGACCTTGCTCACCCTCGACGGCCGCTGGGCCGACTATGACGGCGACGGTATCGCCACCGCCAATCCCGGTATCGTTCAATACCTGTTCGATGGCCGCCTCTGGCTGACCGGCCGCTGGCTCAACACCCGGGACGAAGCCGGAGACTGGCGCGGCGGCTGGTATGGCCGGGCCGACGTTCAGGCGACGGCGGCGCTTCGGCTTCATCTCGGCGCCTCTCACGCCGTAGAAGCCGAGGCCGGCGCCACGTACGAGGCGGATACGCTTTTTGCCGGCGCGACCTACGAGCTTGCGCCGTCTCTTACCCTGCGCCTCGATGTCGAGCGCGAGAAGCGGGAGCCCGACAGCGTACGCAATGGCGTCATCCTCGGCCTCGGTTATCGGTTCTGAAATCCATGCTGAAGGCGCTGTGGCTCACCTCCCTGCTCCTCGCCGCGTTGGCGGTGGCCGGCATGCTGAGTCTTGTCGTCCGGCGGATCGTGCTCGATCGGCTTGAGGTCAAGCGGCAGAAGCGCCGCAAGCGCCTGATGCAGCGGGTGATCGCGGCGGTCGAGGGCGACGAGACGGAAGGACCAGCGGCACTGGCCGCCGCGTTGCGGGCGAGTGGCGCCGACCTCGCCGCCGACATTCTGTTTGACCTGAGTCTGATCGTGCGCGGCCAGACGATGGACCGTCTCATTGTGGTGGCCCACGATTTGGGCGTGGTGGCGGCGATGCTGCGACGACTCTCCAATGGGCGATCCCGGAGCCAAGTGGTGGCGGCGCGGTTTCTGGCCCGGTTTGGCGGCACCGAGGCGGTGCCCGCGCTGAAGCGCGCTGCCCGCGACGCCAAACCCGAGGTGCGCCTTGCCGCCACTGAAGCCCTCATCGAGTTGGACGCCATCGACGACGTCGCGGCGATGGTGCGGGATCTGCGCCTGCAGGACCTGCACAACACCGAAGCGGCAAGCCGCCTTTTCCGGAAGTTGCCGGCAACCCTGTCGGGCCAGATCACCTCCCTGGCCGCCGGTGCCGACGATGTCCGGGTGCGGCTTTTGGCTCTGGAAGCGCTTGGCGCCGGCGGGAGCTACGAAGCTCTGCCGGTAATCCTCGACGCCACCACGCACCCCGCCATCGATGTCCGATGCGAAGCCTTTCGCGCCTTGGCCATCCTGGGTCACCCGGCGGCGGCGGCGGCGATCGGGACGGGGCTGGACGACCCGGCATGGGAGGTGCGCACGGCCGCCGGCCAGTGTGCGGGGCGTATCGGCCTGACGGCGATGATACCGGAGTTGGCCCGCCTTCTGGATGACGAACACTGGTGGGTCCGCTATCGTAGCGCCGAGGCGCTGATGGCGCTCGGGGCCGGCGGGCGGGAGGTCTTGCGCGCGGTGGAGCGGCAGCCCTCGCGCGCCGGACGCATCGCCCAAGCCATGCTGGCCCAGGCGGAGATGGCGCCATGACCGAGAGCGTGCCCGACCTCGCCGCCTTCGCGGCGGTACCCGAAGTACGGCTTGCGGTGGAGATCGTCGGCGCCCTGGTGATCGGCGTCGGGCTCCTGCAAAACCTCATCTACCTGATCCAACTGGTCGTTGCTTATTGGGCCTTCCGGCGCGAACCGCCGGTAACGTCGTTGCGTACCCTGTGGTCGCTTTACGGCGACGTCACCCCGCCGATCTCGCTGCTGGTACCCGGCTACAACGAGGAGGCGTCGATCGTCGAGAGCGTCCGGTCGCTCCTGGCGTTGCAGTATCCGAGTTTCGAGGTGATCGTTATCAACGACGGTTCCAAGGATGCCACGCTGGAGCGGCTGGCGGCGGCGTTTAACCTGAAGCCGGTGGAGCGGGCTTGGGAACCGGCCATCGCCCACAAACCGATCCGCGGCCTTTGGGGTTCCGCCGACGTGCCCAACCTGCTGGTGATCGACAAGGAGAACGGCGGCAAGGCCGACGCGTTGAACGCCGGGATCAACCTGTCGCGCAGCCCGCTGTTCTGCGGCGTCGACGCCGACAGCCTGCTTGAGGTCGATAGTCTTTTGAAGGTGGTGCGGCCCTTCG
>DASPMK010000049.1:0-8696 GCA_035627075.1 Azospirillaceae bacterium | reverse complement strand
CGGCCTGGGCGGCTCGGTGACGGCGGGCATCATCTCCGCCCGTGCCCGCGACATCCAGGCCGGTCCCTATGACGACTTCCTCCAGACCGACGCCGCCATCAACCGGGGCAACTCGGGCGGGCCGATGTTCGATATGAACGGCAACGTCATCGGCGTCAACACCGCCATCTTCTCGCCCACCGGCGGTTCGATCGGCATCGGCTTTGCCGTGCCGTCCTCGGTGGCACAGCCGGTGATCCAGTCGTTGCGCGAAACCGGCACGGTCCGGCGCGGCTGGCTGGGTGTGGCGATCCAGCAGATCGACGAACCGCTGGCCAAGGCCATGGGCCTGCCCGACACCAAAGGGGCACTGGTCACCCAGACGGTGGAGGGCGGCCCCGCCGCCAGGGCCGGCATCCAGACGGGCGACGTCATTCTCAGCTTCAACGGTGAATCGATCGACGAGGTGCGCGAGCTTCAAAGGATCGTCGCCGCCGCGCCGATCGACCAGGAAGCCCGAATGGAGGTCTGGCGCGACGGCAAGCGCGTGACTCTGGAGCCCGATATCGCGCTGCTCAAGGAGGCCGAGCAGCAGGTGGCATCCGCCGACCGCCAGCTGCCGAAGCCGACGAGCGGCACCCAGGCGTTGGGTCTGGCGCTGACGGAACTGACCCCCGACCTGCGCCGCCAGTTCGACATCCCGCCCGACACCGATGGGGTGCTGGTGGCCGGCGTGGCCGACAACAGCCCGGCCGCCGACCAGGGGCTGCAACCCGGCGACGTGATCGCGCGGGTGGGACGGGAGGAGGTCAAGCGGCCGGAGCAGGTGGTGGAGGCCATCGAACAGGCGCGCCGGAGCAACCAGGAAACCGTGCTGGTCTTGCGCTCACGCGACGGTAATGCCCAGTTCGTGCCTCTGCCGGTGGAAGGCAAGCAGGGTTAAGGGTGGGACACCGTACGGACGATGATGGCGACGGCATCGGGCATGCTACACTCGCGGGAAGACACCCTTATCCCGGAGCCCCAATGTCCCGCCTGCTTCCCCTGGTTTTCCTGCTGCTGTCGGCCTGCGCCGTGGTGGATGTGGCGGGCACCGCCGTTTCGACGGCCGTCAGCGTCACCGGCACGGTGGTTTCCACCACCACCGACGTGGTCACCTCGCCGTTGCGCTCGGACGACGACGAAAAGAAGGAGTGAGGGTCACTCTTTCCTCGCCTTGTCGGCGCCGGCCTTGGCGAGCGGGTGGTGCTCGTTGACCAGCCGGCGCAGCCGGTCGGTGGCGACGTGGGTGTAGATCTGGGTGGTGGCGATGTCGGCATGGCCCAGCATCTTCTGCACGCTGCGCAGGTCCGCTCCATGGTCCAGCAGATGGGTGGCGAAGGCGTGGCGCAGTACGTGCGGGCTGACCTTCGTCGGGTCGATTCCGGCCTCGATCGCCAGTTCCTTCAGAACGTGGGCGAACCGCTGGCGGGTCAGGTGCCCCTCCGCCGAGGTCCGCGAAGGGAACAGGAAAGATGCTTGCTTGGCCTCGCGCGCCGGCACCAGCAAAGCCGGGCGGACGGCCAGATAGGCGGCCAGGGCGTCGCGCGCCGGGTCCGACAACGGCACCATGCGCTCCTTGCCGCCCTTGCCGCGCACGATCAGCATCCGGCCGTCGCGCACCAGCGCCTTGAGCGGCAATCCCACCAGTTCCGACACGCGCAGGCCGGTGGCGTACAGCATTTCCAGCAGCGCCGTCAGGCGCAAGCCGTCCGGCCCCTCCCGCTGGCGCGCCGCCTCGATCAAGGCCAGCACGTCGGCCTCGCTTAGGATTTTGGGCAGGGAGCGGCCTTGGCGGGGGCTGTCCAGGGTCGACGCCGGGTCTTCGGCACGGTGTCCTTCGGAAACCAGAAAGCGGTAGAACTGCCGGAGCGCCGATAGCCGCCGCGCCACCGTCCGCACCGCCGCCGCGTCGGCCGACAGACGCTCCAGATAACCGCGCAGACCCTCGGTGCCGGCCTCGGCCAGCGAGGTGTTGCGGGTTTTCAAATAGGTGTCGGCGTCGATCAGGTCGCGGCGGTAGGCCTCGCGGGTGTTGGGCGAGGCGCCGCGCTCGGCCGTCAGCATGTCGAGGAAGGCGTCCACGCCGGCCGGCAGCGGGACGACGGGCCTACGGGGGCGGCCGGGGCGCGCCATCTCTTACCACACCAGGCCGACGGCCGCTTCGCGCGCCAGATCGCGTGCTTCGGCATCGAGACTCACGGCGCGCAGGGCCGCGACGATCTGGGCCACCACCAGGGGCGGGGTGGCCTGGGGACCGCCGTTGCCAAGCAGGTTGAGCGCCACCAGCACCGTCTCGCCGACGCGGTTGTTGGCGGCGGCGTCGCGCAGGCGGAACCACAGGGGCAGGGACGGCATGGCGGCCGGCGCCGGCGTGCCCATCACCCGCATCCACGCCTCCGCTTCCACCGGCTCGCCGACCGCTTCCAGAAGTGCCAGAATGCCGGCGACCCGGTCGCGGGCGGCGACGTCCGTGTTCTTGAGCGCGGCATCAAGCCACATCCCCAGCCCGTAACCATCGATCACCGACGGGCCGGGCGTGGTGGTGGCCAGCACGGCCAGCGGCCAGAGCCGCAGCGCCGCCAATTCCTCCTCGCCACCGGAGCGGAAGGCGAGGTCATGCCAGAGGCGCGCGGCATCGTCGCGACCCTGGGCGTAATAGGCGCGGGCGGCCAAGGGGGCCAGCGCCGCCGAAGATGGCAGAACGGCCAGCCCGTCCAGCGCCCGGATCAGCGGCACCGTTCCCACCGGCCCCACGGCGAGCGCCGGGTCGATCAGTGACAGGTGTTGGGCAATCAGCGACTCGCGTCTGGTCGGGTCGGTGGCCGCGGCGATGGCGCGATGGACCAGCGCCCGGTGGCGCGGGGAGGGCTCGGTAGCCTTGGCCGCGCCGGCGATATCGGCGGGCTTGAAGGGAAAGGCGTCGTAGGCGTCGGCCACCGTCTCGGCGCGCAACGCGCCGGTGGTCGCCGCCCGTTCGGTGGCGGTGACCTGGGCCATCGGATCGGCCGGAGCGCCACGGGCGACGGCGGCGAGCAGGGCCGGCGTGACGGCCCCGGACAGGGTGTCGGGCGGCAGGGGCAACCCGGCGTGGCGCATCAGCGCCAGCGTCAGCGGCGCCGGTCGCGGCAGGCTTTTGACCGCCGCCGCCCGCCCGTTGCCGTGGCCGGTCAGGCGATCGACCAGCAGAAAGAAGGTGTCGTCCGCCTCCCCCTGCTCGCGCTGGAGGTCGGCGGCAAGCGTGGCCTCGGCCATGGCGCCGGCGCGGATCTGGCAGTAGATGCGGACCTTGCGCCACCAGGCGGTCTGGAAACCTTGGGCCAGTTCGGCCACGCGGTCGCAGTCGGGCTCGGCGCCCAACAGGCGCGCCTCGACCCAGGCGCGGGCGGCGGCTTCGTCCTGCGCCGCTCCTCGGGCCGCCCGGAACAGGGCGTCGACATCGGCGACCCCGCCCAGTTCGGCCAGCTTGGCCAGCCGCAACGCCGCCAGGCCGCCGGCCACCGTACCGCCGCCGGGAGCGTTGGCGGTGGTCAACAGCAGGCGTCGGGTGAGCGCCTGCATGGCGGGGGAGGGGGCGGTGACCGGCAGGGCCGGCAACAGGTTCTCAACCAGCGAGCGGGGCGTGTCCTGCCACAGGTTGATGCCGAGGCCGCCGTCGCTCGATTCGAGCGCGCCGGTGGAATCGGCATCATCCCGCCGCAGCATGTCGATCTCGCGCGGCTGGACCGGGCTGATCAGCACGCGGCCTTCGGCCGACGGCCGAACGGGAAAGCGCTCGGCGGGGCCGAGGAGGACCGGCGCCGACGGCCGCCATTCGGGTGATCCCTGGGACCACGCCGGATATGGGGCCGGCAGCAGCGCCAGGAGCAGGGCCGCGGACAGGGCGCGTTTAACGCGGGAAGCGCTCATCCGGCAGGGCCTTTTCCACGGTCTGTTTGGGCGCCGGCATGTCCCAGCTGCCCATGACAACGAAGCCGCTGCCCAGGATCAACAGGAGAAGGACCAGGAAACCGGCCAGCACACGGCTCATGGCACGCGACGAAATCGGGTTCGACGTCGAACGGGGACGAAAGCGCGACAAGGGACTCTCTCGAATCGGCTTGAGTGAAGGTATGGTCCGGGTTCAGTCGGAGGACGGATCTGTGATAGGACATCCGGATAGACTCGCGATGGGGCGATTCTACGGCGAGAATTTCCCGGTTTCCAGTCTGTCGGAAGGAAGGGTGCTTCCCGCCGGCCTCCAACGCGGTTTATATCCCCCTTACGAAGGGGCTGCATCGTGGAAGCGACCGGAACCTCGAAAACATCACAGTCGAAACGTCTCAAAGCCAGCAGGAAGGCGTCTTTCTTCATGACCACCTCGACGACCGCCGCCACCTTGCCCCGCACCGTGGTGCTGGTGGGGCTGATGGGAGCGGGCAAGAGCTCGATCGGCCGCCGACTCGCCGCGCGCCTTGGCGTGGCGTTCAAGGACGCCGATGTGGAGATCGAGTCCGCCGCCGGGATGACCATCGAGGAGATTTTCGCCAAGCACGGCGAGGCCCATTTCCGTCTGGGCGAGCGTCGGGTCATCCAGCGGCTGGTCGAGGAACCGGAGGTGCATGGCCCGCTGATCCTGGCCACCGGCGGCGGCGCCTTCATGGACCCCGAGACGCGGGGGCTCATCCGGGCGCATGCCGTGTCGGTGTGGCTGCGGGCCGACCTGGAAGTCCTTCTGACCCGGACCGCGCGCAAGAACAACCGGCCCCTCCTCAAGAAGGGGGACCCGCGCGAGATCCTTTCGAAGCTGATCGAGGTGCGCTATCCCGTATATGCCGAGGCCGACATCACCGTGGACAGCGACGACGGGCTCCCCGAGGAAACGGTGCATCGGGTCTTGGTGGCGCTGGAGCGGCATCTCGGCGTCACTCTCGGTGAGGGCAAGGTAGGAAAGGCGTCATCATGACCGATTGCGTGCGGGTCGAACTGGGCGAGCGGAGCTACGACATCCTGGTGGGCGGTGGCCTGCTGGCCGAGGCCGGCAGGCACATGGCCGAGCGCTTCAAGAGCCGTCGCGCCGTTATCGTCACCGACGAGACGGTGGCCATGCTGCATCTGGCCGCGCTGGAGCGCTCGCTGGGTGCCGCCGGCTTCGTCGGCGGTTCGCCCCTGGTTCTGCCGGCGGGCGAGGGAACCAAGGATTTTTACCACCTGGAGCTGCTGCTGGAGCGCATCCTGATGCGCAACATCGAGCGGTCCACCATGCTGGTGGCGCTTGGCGGCGGAGTGATCGGCGATATCACCGGCTTTGCCGCCGCGGTCGCGTTGCGGGGCCTCGACTTCGTGCAGATCCCCACCACGGTGCTGGCGCAGGTGGACAGCTCGGTGGGCGGCAAGACCGGCATCAACAGCCGTCACGGCAAGAACCTCATCGGCGCCTTCCACCAGCCGCGCCTGGTGCTGGCCGACACCGACACCCTCAAGACCCTGCCCAAGCGCGATCTGCTCGCCGGCTATGGCGAGGTGGTCAAGTACGGCCTGATCAACGACCTCGGCTTTTTCGAGTGGCTGGAGGCCAACGGCCAGAGGGTAGTGGATGGCGATGCCGAGGCGCAGATCCACGCCGTCAAGGTTTCCTGCGCCGCCAAGGCCGCCGTCGTCGGTGCCGACGAGCGGGAGAGCGGCGACCGCGCGCTCCTCAACCTCGGCCACACCTTCGGCCACGCCCTGGAGGCGGCGGCGCGCTATGGCGACAAGCTGCGCCACGGCGAGGGGGTGGCCATCGGCATGGCTCTGGCGTTCGACCTGTCGGTGCGGCTTGGCCTCTGCCCGCAGGAGGACGCCGACCGCGTCCGCGCCCACCTCAGGGCGGTGGGGCTGCCCACCTCGCGCGCCGACCTGAAGGGCGTGCCGTGGGAGGTGGACGACCTGATCGGCCACATGGGCAAGGACAAAAAGGTCAAGGACGGGAAGATCACCTTCATCCTCGCCCGCGGCATCGGCAAGTCCTTCATTGCCCGCGATGTCGCCACCGGGGACGTCCGCGCCGTCCTGGAGGCGTGATCCGCCGGGCGGGCCGGCAACCCCGGGGTGGCCCGAGCAACCCGTAAGGTCGGGGTACTTCCGGCTTCCCGAACATTGACACAAAGGCGCGACATCTTGACGCGGAATGTCCGTGCTACAAATCTAAAAGGAGCCATCTCCGCGGGCGTCCCGCCCGCTCCCCGAGCCTGAGAGGAAGCCATGCCGCGACGCAAAGTGATGCCGGACGTGATCAATCAGCAGAATCTTACCGTTTTCCCGCCGACCGCGAGTGTGCGCGAGGCGGCGCGGGCCATGGCCGCCAAGCGCATCGGCGCCGTGCTGGTGGTCGAGGGCGGCGCGCTGGCCGGCATCTTCACCGAGCGCGATCTGGCGGTGCGGGTAGTGGCACCCGGGCGCGATCCCGACGGGACCATGCTATCGGAGGTGATGACCGGCGCGCCCGACGTGCTGCGGCCGGATGCCACGGCGTATGACGCGCTGAGCCTGATGGAGGCGCACAACTATCGCCATCTGCCGGTGATGGACGACGACCGTTTGGTCGGCATCGTCTCGATCCGTGATCTCTTTGCCGTGGTCAAGGACCAGTTGGAGCAGGACGTGAAGGACCGCGACGCCTTCATCTTCGGGACCAGTTACGCCGCCTGAGCATGTTTGGCATACGCGTGGCCGGCGTCGTGCAGGTTGACGCGGCGGCGGTCGGGATCAGATAGTGGCCTCTGTCCCAAGGCCCAGCGAAACCGGTTGCCGCCATGCCCTTGTCCGCGCCAGCTCCGCGCCAGCACCTTCACACCCGCACGGTGACCTGCCAAGGGTTCCGGCGCGAGGATGGCTTGTGGGACATCGAAGGACACATCACCGACGTTAAAACCTACCCCTTTCCCAACGAGCACCGCGGCACCATCGAGCCCGGCGACCCGATCCACGGCATGTGGCTTCGCCTGACGCTGGACAACGATTTCACGGTACGCGCGGTGGAAGCGGTGACCGACAAGGCGCCGTTCGGCGTCTGCGGCGCCATCACGCCGAGCTTTCAGCGGTTGCTCGGGCTTCGGATCGGGCCGGGCTGGACGCGGGCGGTAAAGGAACGGTTGAGCGGAGTCGAGGGGTGTACCCATCTGGTCGAGCTTCTGGGCCCCGTCGCGACCACCGCCTTCCAGACCATCTATCCGGCATTATCCCGCGAACGGGCCGAAACCGGCGGCCCGAAGGTCAAGGCGCGACCGCCGATGCTGGACACCTGCCACGCC
Source organism: Azospirillaceae bacterium (assembly GCA_035627075.1). GTDB lineage: Bacteria > Pseudomonadota > Alphaproteobacteria > Azospirillales > Azospirillaceae > DASPMK01. The sequence continues at coordinate 1,407 of DASPMK010000049.1, read as the reverse complement.
CTGGCGTCGGATGGCGAGGTCGTCCAGCGTCACTGGCCGGAGTTTTTTAAGACACCTTCAAGTCGGGACGAGGCGGCGGATTGACGTCGCCGCCCTCCAACGAGGTCCCCGCCGGGCCAATTCTTCGAACCGCTCCCTGACCATTACCCTCCGCGCCTTCCTGTTGGCTTTGGGCGTGCGCCATGTCGTCCAGCGACAGGGCTGGGGCAGCAGCCTCGAAGGGCGTGTTGCGCAACGGGTTGCCGATCCCGTGTCCCGCATCCTCATGGCCCTTTTCGGTGGAAGCCGCCCGAAAATAAGCCAGCAAAAAGACCCGGATGGCGGCCGTCAGCGAGCCGTGCGCCGGCTTGCGTTCGTCAATCCACGTACACAGGCGATGGATCGACACGCCCTCGCGCTGTTGGATGTGACGCAACGCGTCCCACATGTACGGCTCCAGCCGGATGCTGGTGCGCCGCCCGGCCACTGTCACATTCCTGCTCACCAGATAGGGCGTTTTCGCCGCTTCGGTGTCTTCGTCCGGTAAAAGAGGGGAAGGGTGGGGCATGGTAACCTTTCCTTGTACGCTTCGGCGCGTAGCAATCCGTAGCCGAGTGCGTAGCGGGAGACTTTCATAGCACTGTACCCATGTTTCCGATAATTTCAACGGGCAATGCTCTTGAGTGGTGACGATGGTATTCAGTTTGTCACGCAACGGTTGCGTATCTTTGTCGCGGCCGGTTGCCGCGCTTACTGGTCTTCGGCGGGGGTGAGAGTTTGCAGCGACAGGGCATGGACCCTTTCGCGCAGTTCATCGGCCAGCAGATCGTAAACGAGGCGTTGCCGGGCAACCCGGCTGCGGCCTTCGAAGGCGGCCGACACGACGGTGACCTGGAAATGGGTTTCACCGTCGGGGTGGGAACCGGCATGACCCGCGTGCCGGTGTGATTGGTCGACGACATCGAGCCGGGCGGGCTGAAGCGCCATGGTGAGCTTGTCGCGGATGCGTTCGGCGTAGGACATGGGTTTCCGGGATTAAGGGAAGGATCTCACCAGAGATAGGGCGCCTTCCGGCGCCCTCCATATCACCGGCCGCGCGCCGCGACGACGCGGCGCTTCATGTCATCCAGGCGGATGGCGCCGGGGATCAGTTCATCGCCGATCACGAAACCCGGCGTCCCGCGGATGCCGAGCGAATCGGCCAGCTGGACATTGGCCTGCAACGCTTTGTGGATCGCGGGCGCGTCCATGTCCTTCTTCAACTGATCGACGTTCAGCCCCGCCGACTTGGCCAGCCGGAAGATCGTCTCGCTGTCGAGCGCCCCTTTATGGGCCATCAGGGCCTTGTGCAGATCGGTGTATTTACCCTGGCCTTGCGCGGCAAGGGCGGCGCGGGCGGCGGTCACCGACGCCGGCCCCAGGATGGGG
>DASPMK010000048.1:0-3228 GCA_035627075.1 Azospirillaceae bacterium | reverse complement strand
GGAACAGGATGGGGTCGCCGCCGCCGGCCGGATCGAAGAACGTCGTGCCGAAGTTGCGGTCGGTCAGCAGCATGGTGATCGCCCCGCCCAGCACCGGCACCGCCAGCAGCAGCAGGAACGCCGTCACCAGCATCGCCCAGGCGAACAGCGGCATCTTGTGCAGCGTCATGCCCGGTGCGCGCATGTTCAGGATGGTGGTGATGAAATTGACCGCCCCCAGCACCGACGAGGCGCCCGCCAGGTGCAGCGAGAAAATCGCCATGTCCACCGACATGCCGGGCTGTCCCATGGCCGACAGCGGCGGATAGATCGTCCACCCCGTCCCGGCCCCGCCGTCCACGAACGCCGAGCCCAACAGCAGCAGGAACGAGGGCACGAGCAGCCAGAAACTGATGTTGTTGAGGCGTGGAAACGCCATATCCGGCGCGCCGATCATGAGCGGCACGAACCAGTTGCCGAAGCCGCCGATCAGCGCCGGCATCACCACGAAGAACACCATGATCAGGCCGTGGGCGGTGATATGGACGTTCCACGCCTGCCCATCGGCGACGAACTGCAAGCCGGGAGATTGCAGTTCCATGCGCATGATGACCGAGAACAAGCCGCCGATCAGCCCCGCCACCACGGAGAAAAGCAGATAAAGAGTGCCGATGTCCTTGTGGTTGGTGGAGAACAGCCAGCGCCTCACGAAACCCGGCTGATGGTGATGGGCGGCCTCAATCGTATCAACCATATCTGGTCCCCCGGGTGTTGTTGTCAGCGGGTGGCGACTTGGGCCATCTTCTTCCCACCCACCCACTCGGCGAACCTCTCCTTGGAGACGGCTTCGACGGCGATGGGCATGAAGCCGTGGCCGGGGCCGCAGATTTCCGAGCACTGGCCGTAGTACACGCCCTCGTTCTCGATGCGGACCCAGGTTTCGTTCAACCGGCCGGGCACGGCGTCCTTCTTGATACCGAAGGCGGGCACCGCCCAGGAATGGATGACATCGCCGCCGTTGACCTGGACGCGAATGTTGGTGCCCACCGGCAGGACAACGCGGTTGTCCACTTCCAGCAGGCGTTTTTGCCCCGGCTGGATCTGGTCGTCCGGTACCATGAAGCTGGAGAAGGTGAAGCCGCCGTGGTCGGGGTATTCGTAGTCCCAATACCACTGCCGCCCGGTGACCTTCAGCGTCATCTCCGCCTCGGGCGTGCGCTCCATGAAGTAGATCAGCTTGAACGACGGGATGGCGATGATCACCAGGACCAGCACCGGCACCGTCGTCCACAGCACCTCCAGAACGGTGTTGTGGGTGGTGGCGGTGGGGGTGGGATTGGCGCGTTTGTTGAAACGCACCATCACATAGACCAGCAATGCCAGCACCATTACGACGATGGCGGTGATGGTCACCAGCAGCAGGTCATGGAAGGCGTTGATCTGCCGGTCGACCGGCGAGGCGGCATCCTGAAGCCCGAATTGCCAGGGCCGGGGCTCGCCGGCCAGCGCCGGGCCGGTCAGCATCAGGCAGGCGAACGCCACCACCCGCCGAACGGCGGTTTTCAGCTTGGTCATTTCCACCCCCTCGCATCGCGCGGCCGGGGGGCTTGTTGCCGCCCCTTGTTGCCGTCCGCGCCTTCACGTCCCGTCACGCGGGAGTTCCGCGGCACATCGTCGCGCATTTTTCCACTCTTGACGATATACGTGGGAAAAAGCCGCCGACAAGGGAGCGCTCGGAGCGCCCCGAAGGGAGGAGATGCCAGCTTGTCCCAGCCGCCCCATGTCCGGGAAAACGAGACACGGTTCAGTCGCTCTATTTCGATCGCGGGTCCAAAAGGTCCCGCAAGCCATCGCCCAGCAGATTGAAGGAGAAGACGGTGACGAAGATGGCCAAGCCCGGCCCGATCGCCTCCAGGGGGCGTTCGCGAGGAAGCGCTGAGCGGAATTCAGCATGGAGCCCCACGACGGTGCCGGGTGGTATCGAGAGCCTTGCTGAAGTCGGGAATCCCGTCGGGGCGCAGGTCCGTCGGGGCGCAGGTCCATTGACGCGCGGTCGGTGACCGGTTGCCGGCGCCTGGCCGCAATTGCGACCCCGCTGATTCCGGCCATGTCCGGCTGCCCGGATTGGCGGACCATGCGGATGATCACGTCCCCGGCGCCGCTTGAAAAGCAACCGGATTTCCTTATGGGCCGGTGATGCCCCGCGGGAAACCTACCGCCCGGCTGATTGTTCTATGCCAACACGGCTACCCCTTCGCGGATGCAGGAGGTAGCCGCGTTTTTTCGCCGACGCGGATGGATGGCAAGAGCCAGGAGGGGGAATCTGGATATTCAACGAAACGGCTTCCTCGCCACGCTCGTCGTCGCGGTGACGTCTGCGACGCTGTTGTTGAGTGCGCTCGGCCTGTTCCGCTTACCTAATGACTTGCTGTTCGACGCCGCCGTGCGGATCGGGCTTGGGGAGCGGGGAGTCGAGTCCACGGTACTGCTCGTCGAAACCACCGCCGATCCTGCCGGTGGTGATCCGGCGGTGTGGAGCCGGATGCTGGATGAGTTGCGCCGGCTGGGGGCGCGGCGCGTCGTCTTTACCTTCGATCCCGCGCTGCCCGGCGGCGGTGGAGAGGACGTGGTGATCGGGCATCCCGGTCGGCCCAGCGAGCGGCAGCCCGGGGCCTGGACTCTCGCGCCCTCGCCGAACGCCCTGGCGGCGGCCGTCATCCCGGCCGCGACCTACGGCATTCACCGCCGGCAGGCGACCGCCGTGGCGACCGAGGAAGGGGGCATGGTGCCCACCATAGAGGCGTGGGCGGCGGGTTTGACGCCGGTGTCCTCCGGCGAGGTCTTTCTCGTCCGCTTCGGCCGCAGCGCGGACGACCTGCCGCGCGTGGGGATCGGGCGCGTGCTCGACGGCGGGTTGGTCGCCACCCTCGTTGAGGGTCGGACGGTGCTGGTCGGGCCGGGGGGCACCGTCGCGGGGCGCGGTCTCAACACGCCGATCACCCCGGATCTGGCCGCCCTTACTCCGCTGGAATTCCATGCTTTCGCCACGGGCTCCCTGCTGGCGGGGGCGGCCATCCGCGACGTGGGATGGCTGGGGACGGCGGCCCTGCCGCTGGTGTTCTCCCTGGCCGGCGCCGTCGTCTACCGGCGGGCGTCGCCCCGGTCGGCGCTGTGGCTCGCCCTGGGGCTGCCGCTGCCTATTCTGCTTGTCGCCTTCGTGGCCCTGCTGTGGGCCGACCGGATGCTGCC
>DASPMK010000047.1:0-3253 GCA_035627075.1 Azospirillaceae bacterium | reverse complement strand
ATCCATCCCACCACCTATGAGCTGCGGCTGGGCATCCTCCAGTCCAAGGCGCAGCAGTTCAGCTGCGACGTACCGGGCAAGGTGCTGGAGTTCCTGGCTCACAAGATCACCTCCAACGTCCGCGAGCTGGAAGGGGCGCTGAACCGCATCGTGGCGCATTCGGAGCTGGTGGGGCGCGCCATCACGCTTGAGGCGACCCAGGAGGTGTTGCACGACCTTCTGCGCGCCAACGACCGGCGCGTCACCATCGACGAGATACAGAAGAAGGTGGCGGAGCACTACAACATCCGCCTCGCCGACATGAGCTCTTCGCGCCGCGCCCGCGCCGTGGCCCGGCCGCGTCAGGTCGCCATGTATCTCGCCAAGCAGCTGACCTCGCGCTCGTTGCCGGAGATCGGCCGCAAGTTCGGCGGTCGCGACCATACCACCGTGATGCACGCCGTGCGCAAGGTGGACGAGTTGCGCCAGACCGATCCCTCCTTCGCCGAGGACATCGAGCTTCTGCGCCGGATGCTGGAAAGCTGAAGCTCTTACCGCCTATTCCATTCTGCCGTTAACGCTTCGGTCTTGGGGCTGAGGTATACTCTTCCGGTGTCGCGCGATCGCGGGAAGCGGCGACGCTGGATGGGTCGGGGTCATGGGCGATAGCAGCAGGGACGGGAGCAAGGAAAGCGCGCAGGCGGGTGCGGCAACCGGCATGGAGGAGCAGGTCAACGACCTGCTGAGCCACCTGCCGCGCACCGCCATCCGCGCCGCCATCGATGAGATCGATCGCTCCGGCGGCAGCCGGAGCGAGAAGGGATCGCGCCTGAAGGGGGCGCTGGTTCATCATTTCAATCACTTGCGCCCGCACAAGGCGCGCCGCCTGTTCACCTCCCTGTTCGAGCCCCTGCTCACCGACGATCTTGTGCTGTTTCGCGCCGTAGACTGGGTGCCGGGGCTGGTCCAGCGGGCCGACATCGGCGGCCTGTGGCACGCCATGGCCCAGATGGGGTTCCCGGAATTGGCGCTGGCGGTGCAGCGCGAGGTGGACCGGCTGTCGGGCGACCGCATCCTGGACGAGGTTCTGGCCGACGCCGAGGCCCTGGCCTTGCGCGAGCGCATGCGCACCGAGGCGGCGGGCTACCTGACGGGGCTGCCGTTCCGCCGGCGGGTGCTCGACAGCTTCTTGCAGATGGCCAACCGCGCCGGCCTCAAGGAGGCCCGGAGCAAGCTGCCGGAACTGGAGCGCAAGGCGGCGATCGATCCGGCGCTGGTGGAGTTCATTGCCCAGGTGCTGGCCCACGACGCCCGCCTGCTGCCGGTGATCGAAACCTTCAAGAAGAGCATCGGCGGCGATCCCGCCACCGACCCCGAACAGACGCGGCAGGCACGGGTGGCCCACGCCACCTGCCAGCATCTTAAGGCGGAGTTTGGCAACCTGCCGGCCGACAGCCCGGTAATCTGGCTGCCGGTGCTGCTCCTGCTCAACAACCTGCGCCGATTCGGTGTCGTCGCCAAATACCTGAGCCAGTTCGCGTCCCTCGACGGGCCGGATCAGGTGGTGCTGGGTCGGGCCTTGACCAGCCATCTGGTGGCGGCCTGCCGCACCATGGCGGATGAATTGAAACAGCTGATTCCGCCGCCCGACGCCGACGCCGACGGGACGCCGCCGCTTGTGGTTTCCACCCCCATGCGGGCCCGGCTTGAGGAATCGTTGTTGCGCTTCGACCGGGCCATCCATCTGCTGCACCTGGGCGACGGTTCGGCCGAGCGGCGGTCCGCCATGCAACTGAAGGAGCATCTGGGCGACATCGCGGCGCTGCTGACCGGCCCCGTGCTGGACCTCGTCGAACGTCAGGCGATCGTCGCATCCGGCATGCGCATCGGGATGCCGCAGGTGAACGAGAACCTGCTGTGGTTGCTGAACTTCCTGTGGCGCTGGGGCAAGGTGCTGGTGTCCGTCGGCTACTCCAACCAGGAGATCGAGAACCTCAAGTCCCGTATCGGCGAGGACATCGAGCGCGCCTTCCGCGCCGCCTTGCGTTTCAACGACAGCGACAACCTGGAAAACCGCATGGCGCATCTGGTGCGCCTCAACCAGATCATGCGCTCGTTCGACGCGGACATCGGGCCGTGGATTTCGGCCGTCAGCGTCAACGTCCAGAAGATCGTTCGTCACTACCTGGGGCGGCGGCAACACCCGAGCTTCGATGAGCGGTTCGTGATCGAAACCTGCATTCGCGCCATTCGCGAGGAACTCGACCGGAATCGCTACTGGCAGCTCCCCGAACTGGTGGAACTGGTCCGCCTGTACGATCAGCGGACCGGCGGCGGCCCCAATGGCGTGCCCTTGACCTGATGCCCCTTCTCTGCGCCCCTCCTTCTTGTGCGAAAGACGTTTGGCATGGCGCTAATCGTGGTATACTGCCCGTCCTTTTCGCGTGGCGTCGTCACGGCCGCCTCGCGTCCGGTAAACCGCTAGGGGGCACCGGCTTCCACAGGACGGCAGAAAAGACCCGCGTAGAAGCATGAACATCACCATCGAACGCGCCGCCCTCCTCCGATCCCTGGGGCATGTCCAGAGCGTCGTCGAACGGCGCAACACCATCCCCATTCTGTCCAACGTCCTTTTGAAGGCCGTGGGCGGCGAGTTGTCGCTGGCCGCCACCGACATGGACCTGGAAATCGTCGAAACCGTGCCGGCGGAGGTGAGCCGCCCGGGCGGTATTACCGCGCCGGCCCACACGCTCTACGACATCGTCCGCAAACTGCCGGACGGCTCGCAGGTGGAGCTGGACTGTAGCGGCGATTCGACGGTGCTGACGCTGCGGTCGGGACGGTCGCAGTTCAAGCTGGGATGCCTGCCGGTGGAGGACTTCCCGCAGTTGTCCGGCGGCGAGTTGAAGCACAAGTTCGATCTGGCCGTCGCCGACCTGCGCGCGCTGATCGACCGCACCCGCTTCGCCATCTCCACCGAGGAAACGCGGTACTATCTCAACGGCATCTATATTCACGCCACGGCGCCGAAGTCGGGCGGGGGGGATATGCAGCCGGTGCTGCGCGCCGTTGCCACCGACGGCCACCGTCTGGCCCGCGTCGAAATGCCGTTGCCTGAGGGGGCTGCCGATATGCCGGGAGTCATTATCCCGCGCAAGACCGTGGCCGAAATCCGTAAGATGATCGACGAGGCGGCCGACCGCATCCAGCTTTCCCTGTCGGAGAACAAGATCCGCTTCGCCTTCGATCAGGTGGTCGTCACCTCGAAGCTGAT
>DASPMK010000046.1:0-6682 GCA_035627075.1 Azospirillaceae bacterium | reverse complement strand
GTCAAGAACCTCGCCAACCAGACCGCCCAGGCCACCGAGGACATCGCGGCCCAGGTGGCCGAGATCCAGAACGTGACCGGCACCGTGGTTTCGGCGGTGGGCGACATCGGCTCGACCATCGGTGAAATCGACGAGATTTCCACCACCATCGCCGCGGCGATCGAGGAGCAGCGCGCCGCCACCCAGGAGATCGCCCGCAACGTCTACCAGACGGCGGAAGCCGCCCGGCTGGTATCGACGCGCATCGCCGAGGTCGCCAACGACGCCTGCGGCACCGGCGAGCGTGCCGGAGCCTTGAGCTTCGAGGCCAGCGGCATCGCCGAGAACATCCGCGACCTGCGCCACACCGTGGTCCGGGTGGTGCGCACCGCCACCAGCGACGTCAACCGCCGCCGCCAGCCGCGTTTCCATCTGGGCCGCACCTGCGAGCTGGTCACCGGCGGCCGAACCCACACCGCCATCGTCGACAATCTGTCGGAAGGCGGCGCCCTGGTCACCGTGGCACCGGACCTGCCCGGGGGGACCAAAGGGCAGATGCGCATCGAGGGTGTCGAGATGGTGGTCGATTTCGAGGTGGTTCACTACGATGACGGCACCCTGCGCCTGAAGTTCGATCTGGTGCCGGCCAAGGCCGCCGAGTTCCACACCGTTTTCCTGCGTCTGACCAAGGATCTGGCGCCGCTGGAAATCCCGCCGTCGGCGGCGTGAGGACGCCGGCTCCGAAGCCTCCTGGAGCCGGCCCCGAAGCCCCTGTTCTCAGAACCGCAGCACCGCGCCGGCCTGGGCGCCGGGCGGCAACTTGTCCTTGGTGATGAAATGGACGGTGCCGCCATGCTCGATGGTTTCGACGGCGGCGCGATCGAGCAGGTCCTCCTTGACGCCGTCCGGCCCGGCGCCGACCAGCACCCGGCCCGCCGCCTCGTCATACCGCCCCCACACCGCGGCCCCCTGGGCCAGCAGCAGCGTATCCACCCGCCCCTCGTGCGACGCCCTCAGCACCTCCTCCACCTTCACCGGCGAGCGTGGGCTGCCGTCGCCGAACAGGCTGTTGAAGTGGTCGAGCGCCTTCAGCCTTTCTTCCTCGAACATCGGGCGAACCAGGGCGTAGGCTTCCTGATGCAGGCGCCCCAGGTCCACCTCCACCGCGTCGGGATTGATGTCGACGCCCTGGTCGAGCAGCGTCTTCAGGGTGGACAGACTGCGGAACTGGCCCTTGATCTCGTCACGCGCCACCAGAACCACCGGCGCCTGGGAACCACCCAGGCGGTTCCCCACGGCCTGGGCCACCCGGCGCAGATACTCAATCAACTGGGCGTGGCGCTGCTCCTCCGGGCCTTCGCCGAAACCATGGGTCTTCGGGATGCCGCCCTGGTTCTTGGCGTAATGGGGTCGCGCCACCGGGCTGGAGTGGTAGGTCCGCTGGAAGTCGGTTTCACGGTATATCTCGTCCACCCCTTGGGGCATGCCGTCAACCTCGACCTCGGCCAGGGCGAAGCGCGATCCCTGGTAGAGCGTCGCCCGTGCCACCGACACGGTCAGGAGATAGAAGGCGCCATCGGCGGCCAGCAGAGGAAGCAGCGGCTTGATGTGGAAGCGCTGGCCGACCACCACCTGCTCGTCGAATTCCTGCGGCGTGTGATAAAGGCGGAAAAAGCCGGGAGCCAGGAACAGCGCCAGCCCCCGATCCTGGTGGCGCCAGAACACGTTGTCATCCGTCAACTGGAAAACGGGTTTCAGCAACTCCTCGGCATCGGGCGATCGAAGTCCCTGGCGGATCAAGGCGCCCAGCGCGTTATCCGCGAGGTTCTTGAGCCGTATCGGGTCCTGCCGAATCTCGCGCCCGGCGACGTGGGTCGGCATGAAGATCGAGATTGCCGGCGCGGTGTCCTGGGCGATGAGCGCGTGAAGTTCATCCCTGGTGAACATGAGCCACATCCGAAGGAAAGGGGAAATCCGAGCCCCCTTCCAACCCCGTCCGCGCCGTATTGGTTCCTTCCGACTCACCCCTTGCGGAGCGGCCCCAGCCGGTCGAGCCGCAGCCGGTGCCGCTCGTCGGTCAGCCGCGCCACCCCGCCCAGCACCGCCGCCAGCACGCCGAACCCGGTGCCGCCGGCGATCAGGAACAGGATGAGGATCTGGTACTTCACCGCCTCCTGCGGCGCCACGCCGCCCAGGATCTGACCGGTCATCATGCCGGGCAGCGACACCAGCCCGGTGGCCGACATGGTGTTGACGATGGGCATCAGGCCGGAGCGCAGCGCCTGGCGCAGCATAGGGCCGAACGCCTGCCAGCGGGTGCCGCCCAGCGCCAGCCGCGCCTCGATGGCCGCCCGCTCGCGCACCGCCGCGGTGGCCAGCGTGTTCAACCCCAGGCTGATGCCGTTCATAGTGTTTCCCAGGATCATGCCCAGCAACGGAATCAGATAACGCGGGTCGTACCAGGGATCGGGACGGATCTGGGTGGTCAGCGCCAGCGTGGTCACCACCCCCGCCGCCAGCAGCATGGTGGCGGTGCCGAGCCCGTAGGCCCACCACCCTTTCAGCGCCCGCTCCTGCCGGGCCATCACCTCGCGGCCGGCGAACGCCACCATGACCAGCGCCGTCAGCACCGTCCACCACGGCGACACCAGGGCGAACAGAGTGGTCAGCACCATGCCCACCAGCACCAGCTGCACCACCATCCGCGCCGACGCCACCGCCAGCCGGCGCTCCAGCCCCAGGTCCAGCGCCAGGGACAACAGGCCGTTGACCACCACCAGCAGCGAGGCTATGGCGACGTCGCCATAGCTCAGGGGGATATAGTCCATGCCCCTCCCCCGATTGTCAGGGTTCGCCGAGCCAGCCGGTCGGCTTGGCTCGGGTCGTGGGTGACCAGCAGCAGGCCCCCCCCGTCGGCCAGCCGTTGAGCCAGCACCGCCTCCACCGCCGCCGTTGCCGCCGGGTCGAGTGCCGAGGTCGGTTCGTCCAGCAGCAGGACGCGCGGCCGCTGCACCAGGGCGCGGACAAGGGCCAGCCGCTGCCGTTCGCCATTGGACAGCCGAGCCACCGGCCAGTCCAGGGCGCCCGCGTCCAGGCGCACCGCCTCCAACAGGCCGGTCGTCTCGGGCGAGGCGGCGACGTGATCGCCCACCCGCTCGGCCCACCAGCCGGCGTCGGATGCCACGTAGGTGACAAGCCGGCGCCAGCGGGGGGCCGCCATGCCCTCGCGCGGCTCGCCCGACAGACGGACATCCCCCGGCGCGGGGTCAAGATCGGCGACGGCGCGCAGAAACAGCGACTTTCCGGCGCCGGACGGCCCCATCACCGCCACACAGCCGCCGGCCTCCAGGTCGAGGCTGACGGCGGTTGCAAGGCCCCGCACCGGCAGGTTTCGGATCGTCAGAAGCGGCATGACGGTCGTGGTCGCGGAAAACGGCGGGAAAGTCAACGGCGGCATGCGCCGATTGCCACGCCCCAACCGCTTCGATCGTGGTAGGGTGGCGCCCGCTGCCCTTAAGACCTTCCGACACGGACGAGATGACGAAGCCCTCCACCCTGAGCGCCCGCCGTCGCCCCTGGCTGGCGGCCGGCATGGCCCTTTTGCTGATCGCCGGCTGCCAGACCACCAGCACCGGCTCGCCGCTCGGCGACGCCGGCGCGCCCCCCGCCGTCGTCCAGCCTTTCGACACATGGCTGGCGGACTTGCGCGCCGACGCGACGGCCCAGGGGGTTCGGCCGCGCACGCTCGATGCCGCGCTGAGGTCCATCAGGCTGATCGACCGCGTGCTGGAGTTGGACTCCGCCCAGCCCGAGTTCACCCGCCCGGTGTGGAGCTACCTCGACAGCGCCATCAGCGACAAGCGCGTCCGGCTGGGCCGCGAGAAGCTGGAGCAGCACGCGACGTTGCTGCGCACCGTCGACAAGAAAACAGGGGTTCCGCCGGAAATCCTCGTCGCCTTCTGGGGGGTGGAGAGCAACTTCGGTGAGAACATGGGCAATTTCACCGTCGTCGATGCGCTGGCCACCCTCGCCTATCAGGGCCGCCGCTCGGCGATGTTCCGGGCGGAGCTGATCGCCGCCCTGAAGATCCTGGACGCCGGCGACATCGGCCGCGACGCCATGCTGGGCTCGTGGGCCGGCGCCATGGGCCAGACCCAGTTCATGCCCACCGCCTATCTCCGGCACGCCGAGGACCAGGACGGCGACGGTCGCCGCGATATCTGGAAAAGCCTGCCCGACGTCTTCGCCTCCACCGCCCGCTATCTCGCCGATGCCGGCTGGAAGCCGGGCGAGCGCTGGGGCGAGGAAGTGGTCTTGCCGGCGAACTTCCCCTGGGATCTGGCCGAACTGACCACCAAGAAGCCCGTGGCCGACTGGCGTCGCCTGGGTGTCAGGGCGGCGCGCGGCGGCGAGTTGGCGGGCACGGGCGAGACGGCCTCCATCCTGTTGCCGGCCGGGCACACCGGCCCCGCCTTCCTGGTGCGCGACAACTTCCGCGTCATCATGCGCTACAATTCGGCGATCAGCTACGCCCTGGCGGTGGCGCTGCTGTCGGATCGCTACAAGGGGGCGCCGCCGCTGGCCACCGATTGGCCGCGCCACGAGCAGCCGCTGGCCCGCCCCGAGGTCCTGGAGATGCAACAACGCCTGGATGCCCTGGGCCACGCGGCGGGCAAGCTCGACGGCATGGTCGGCCTCGCCACGCGGACGGCGATCCGCGGATTCCAGAAGTCCATCGGCGCCGTGCCCGACGGCTTTGCCACCAAGTCCGTCCTGGAACGGCTGCGGACAGCGTCGAACTGACGCGCCCCGCCGTCACGACGGGGCGAGGCTGTTCAGGTCCTCGGCGGTCATCACCGACGGGGCGGTGGTCAGCGGCAGGGTGGCGGGAACGCCGAAGGCGGTCATCGCCGCCACGTTGTAGTTCAGGTTGCGAAGCCGCACGGCGACCACCGGCACCAGATCCGGCCCCGGTCGGCCGGCGAAACCCAAGCCGACGTGGCGGTACTCCACCACCAGGTTCTGCGCCTGGATGCGCGGGAAGATCGCCCGGGCGCGGGCCAGAATGGCGTCGAACGCCCCTACGCTCCTGGCCGTGCCGACCTGGGTGCAGGAACCCTCGCTGCACGAGCAGGCGGTGTCGGTGCAGGTGAGGGTGAAGGCCGGCACAAGGGTGGTCGTCAGATCGGTTCCCGGATCGAGCCCGCCGTCGACCACGCCGGAATAGGTGGCGAAGCCCGAGGCCACCGGGTCCGACTCCACCGCCAGCCGCACCGCCATCTCGGTGGCCTTCTCCGCGGCGTTCAGCTGCCAGTTATAGAGCGCGAACTCGACGATGGCGAAGGTGATCGAGAACAGCAGCATCATCACCAGGGTGAATTCCACCATGGTGGCGCCGCCGTCGTGCCGCCATAGCCGGCCGGCTTCATTCGCCGATATACGGTTCTTCATGGCGCGCCCTCAAGGTAATGATGTTGGTGGGCAGTCTCAGGAGCCGGAGCAGGCCGATGTCCTGGTAATCGACCGCGGTTTCCACAACGATTTTCTGGACCGTGAAGCTGGCGCTGGTGGTGGGATTGGTCACCACCGTCACGTCGGTCGGCCCAACGATCACGACCTTGTCGGGATCGGTCCAGTAGGAGATCAGGGGGATGGTACCGGCGTTCAGGCTGCCGTAGAGCGCCAGATTCCGCGCCTGCGGGGTGGCGGCGGTGATGTCGGGCACCCGCGCCAGATAGCGGGCGGTGGCCCGCATCTGCTTCTCGATCACTTGATGGTGATGAAGAATCCGCCCGAATTCGACGAACCCGCCCAGCAACCAGAGAAGAAGCGGCAGCAGCAAGGTGAACTCGACGAGGGAAACCCCTTCCTGCGCCGCCGTGAAGCGGCGCAGGAAGGAAACACATCGAGATATGCGCATCATGGCGGGTCACCGGCGATAGAGCTGGACCACGTCGCGCAAAAGCTCCTGCTCGGCGGAGATGTCGAGCGCGCCCAGGATTTCCACCCATAAGGAGGAGTCGGACGGGTTCTGCATCGGCTCGGTCAGGAACGCGAAGACGAGGTCCGACGGGTCGAAGGTGAACTTGCCGGACGGAGTGCCCAGCGCGTTGCAGTTGGCCACCGCCAACGGCATGATGCGCCGGTCGGTCAGAAGCCGCAGGTCGTTGACCGGCGCGCCGCCGCCGGGCGGATAGTAGGTATACTGGTTGCCGGGCTGGTTGGCCGGCGGATAGCACTGCGGCTTGCCGTTCTCCAGCGTGGTGGTGGTGGAGCCATCGGCGTTGGTGATCGTCCGCCCCGGCTGGACGGTGGTGTTCTTCTCGATCTCCCAGCGATAGACGGCGAACCGGGTCGGCGGCCACGGCGCGGCCGAAGGCCAGCCGGTCGGGCGCCAAGAGGCGTCGGCGAGGTCGGCCGGCGTAGCGCTGTGGTTGATGCGGAAATAGTCCTGCCAGTTCCACTCGCCGGTGCCGACCCGGCCGCCGCAGGAATCGGTGGCGAAGCAGTTGTCGCGGGGCATCCCCTTGGCGCGGGTCTGGTCCAGGCTGTCCCACTCGCATCGGTTGCCACCGCCGCCGCTCTGCGGCTGGCCGCCCTGGGTAACGTTGACCGCCGGATGAAAACCCGGCAGGCTGCGCCAGCTGCCGTCCTTGTTGCTGGCCTGGGAAGAATAGGAGTCGAAACGGACGTTGACCCCGGT
>DASPMK010000045.1:0-9876 GCA_035627075.1 Azospirillaceae bacterium | reverse complement strand
CGCCCAGACTGATGCGATCCGTCAGCCGGGAACTGGGCAGCTCGCCGGTCAGGGAAACCATGGCTCGGCTCCAAGGGCTGTCGATCTTACAAGCTCAACAGCCCACGCACCCCAATGGCTCCTAACTGAACGGTATTGCGGGCTAACCCTTTACCGAAAGGACAGTTGGAATGCCGGGCCAACTGCCGTAATCCGAAGGCAGGATTTTCGCCCAACAATTTTTTATGCCGGAATGAAAGACAAACAAGTTCCAGGTGCGGGCGGCTCCGCCCCCCCGATATCCATCATAGCCTCGACCGATGCCGCGGCGCTGATCTTCGATGCCGACGGACGGCTGGTATCGTGGAGCCCCGCCGCCGAAGCCCGTGCCGCCTCCAGCGGGATGCTGGTCCGGGGACTGCCGCGATCGGCTCTGGGCATGACGATGGCGGCGGCCCGCACGCTCGACTTGCCGCTGTCGGACGGCAACAGCCTGTGCCTCCTCCAGCCCTCGGACGAGGAGACCGAGGTCCAAACCCGCGCGCGCGGGCGCTTCCTTGCCACCGCCGGCCACAACCTGCGACAGCCGCTGTCGGCCTTGTCGCTCCTGGCGGGCGCCCTTGAAACGCGGGTGCATGATCCGGCTGGCCGCGACATCCTGAAGGCCATGGGCAGCGCCGTGCAGGCCATGAAGGGGTTGGTGGAAACCCACCTGGAACTCGCCAAGCTGGACGCCGGCACCCTGCGCCCCGAAGTGGGGGAAGTGGCGGTCAACAGCGTGCTGACGCGGCTGGCCATGGAACTGCTGCCCCGTTTCGAAGAACGCCGGCTGCGCTTTTCGGCCGAACCCTGTTCGGCGGTGGTGCGCAGCGACCGCGGCCTCCTGGAACGTATTCTGGGGGCGCTGGCCGCCAACGCGTTGCGCTGTACCGACCATGGCCGGGTGCTGGTGGGGGCGCGTCGGCGCGGCAACGAATTGCGGCTGGAGGTTTGGGACACCGGCCGCGGCATCGCGCCCGAGGAACTGGCGACGATCCGCGAGGAGTTCGCCCGCCCGGCGCTGCCGGGACAGCCGGGAGGCGCGGGGTTCGGGCTGGGGTTGAGCCTCGTGTGGCGGCTGGCCGGCTTGTTGGGCCACCGACTGGAAGTGGACTCGCGCCCCGGCCGGGGGTCGGTGTTCGCGGTGGTGGTGCCGCTGGCCGTGGATACCGGGGCCGATGCCCCCGCGACCCCGGCGGCACCCGATCCCGGGCCCACCGACCTGACGCGTGCCCGCGTGCTGGTGATCGACGACGATCGGCTGGTACTGGACGCCCTGACGGTGCTGCTGGAGCAATGGGGGTGCGAGGTGGTTCCGGCCACCGCCTTCGAGGAGGCGCACGAGCGCGTGATGAACGGCGGCGCGCTTCCCGACCTCATCGTCGCCGACTTCCGCCTGAAGGGATCGATCAACGGCATCGGCGCCATCCGCCTGCTTTGCCAGGCCATGGAGCGCGCCGTGCCGGGCCTGATCCTGACCGGCGACACCGATCCCACCCGCCTGCGCGAAGCCCGGCTGTCGGGCTATCCGCTCCTGCACAAGCCGGTCACGCCTTTGGCCCTGCGCACCAACCTCGCCCACCTGCTGGGCCGCGAGCGGCTGGAGCCATAGGCCCGAATCCCGGCACCACCTCCCCTGGAAACAGATCCGGCTATCGGGGGGGCTTTTTTTGTTGCCCATCGGTGCCCTGGAAAAGACACCCATCCCGCGTCATTTTGCGTTGCAGTATGTAACGTCAATTTCATTTATTTCGGGTAAGCAGCCCCATCGCACGGACGGGGCGTCCATTCGTCCGTGCTGGGTGACGTGTAACGGAGCAACCCAATGGATACCTCTGTCGAAGCCGCGAAGAACGGCGCCGCCGATGTGATCGAGAACGTGACCTTCGCCGAAATCCGGCTTGGCCAGAAGGCCAGTTTGTCGAAAGTCCTGACCAAGACCGATATCGAGCTGTTCGCCGCCGTGTCCGGCGACTACAACCCCACCCACCTGGACACGGCGTTCGCCGAGGATAGCAACCTCCACCACATCGTGGGCCACCGCATGTGGGGCGGCTCGCTGATTTCCGGCGTCCTGGGCTCGCTCCTGCCGGGTCCGGGCACGGTCTACCTGGGCCAGGACCTGCGCTTCCTGCGCCCGGTCGGCGTGGGCGACGCCGTTACCGCCACCGTCATCGTCAAGGAAAAGCGCGACGGCAGCAAGTCGGTCGTCTTCGACTGCCGGTGCGTGAACCAGCTTGGCGAGGATGTCGTCATCGGCACCGCCGAGGTGATCGCCCCGGAAAAGAAGGTGCGCCGGGCCAGGGTGGAACTGCCGCAAGTGCAGATGATCCGCCATGACGGCTACGAGCTGTTGATGCATAAGTGCGACGCCATCCCGCCGGTATCGGTGGCGGTGGTGCATCCTTGCGACGAAAGCTCGCTCAAGGGCGCGGTCGAGGCCGCCCAGGCCGGGCTGATCAACCCCGTGCTGATCGGGCCGGAGGCCAAGATCCGCTCGGTGGCCGAACAGTACGGCGTCGACCTCGCCGACTACCGCATCGTCGGCTGCGAGCACAGCCACGCGGCGGCCGAGATCGGCGTGGCGCTGGCCCGCTCGGGCGAGTGCGCCTCGGTGATGAAGGGCAGCCTGCATACCGACGAGTTGATGGCCGAGGTGGTGCGGCGCGATACCGGCCTGCGTACCGGCCGGCGCCTGTCGCACGTCTTCGTCATGAACGTGCCGACGTACCCCAAGCCGCTGCTGATCACCGACGCGGCGATCAACATCTACCCGACGCTGGAGGACAAGGTCGACATCCTCCAGAACGCCATCGAACTGGCGCAGGTGCTGGGCCAGGAGCAGCCCAAGGTGGCGATCCTGTCGGCGGTGGAGACGGTCAACCCGAAGATTTCCTCCACCCTGGAGGCCGCCGCGCTGTGCAAGATGGCCGATCGCGGCCAGATCAGGGGCGGCGTGCTCGACGGGCCGCTGGCTTTCGACAACGCCATCAGCGCCGAAGCCGCCAAGACCAAGGGCATCACGTCGCCGGTGGCCGGCAACGTCGACATCCTGCTGGTCCCCGACATGGAGGCCGGCAACATGCTGGCCAAGCAACTTTCCTTCCTGGCCAACGCCGATGCCGCCGGCATCGTGCTGGGCGCCCGCGTGCCGATCATCCTGACCAGCCGCGCCGACAACGTGCGCACCCGTCTGGCGTCGTGCGCCGTGGCCGTGCTGGTCGCCGACGCCCGCCGCCGTGCCGCCAAGATGTAAGGATCGGTCCTCATGTCCGCCAACGACAACGCCATTGTCGTCATCAACGCCGGCTCCTCCAGCCTGAAATTCTCGGTTTTCGTTGAGGAAAAGGCGTCGGGAAACCTCAATGTCTTCTGCAACGGCCAGATTTCCGGCATCGGCACCGAGCCGCGCTTCGACGCCAAGAACGCCGACCGCAAGGTGATCGCCGACCGCTCGTGGCCGGCGGGAGAGAACCCCGACCGCCAGCGCCTGCTGTCCTTCCTTATCGGCTGGATCGAGGGCCATCTGGGCGGCGCCAGGCTGGTGGGCGCCGGCCACCGCGTGGTTCACGGCGGCCGGCGCTTCCACGATCCGGTGATGATCGACGACGAGGTGATGACGGAGCTGGAGCGGCTGATCCCGCTGGCGCCGCTGCACCAGCCGCACAATCTGGCCGCCATCAAGGCGTTGGCCGGCGCCCATGCCGAGCTGCCGCAGGTCGCCTGCTTCGACACCGCCTTCCATTTTTACAAGCCGGAGGTGGCGGCCCGCTTCGCCCTGCCGCGCGCCCTGACCGAGGAAGGCGTGCGCCGCTACGGCTTCCATGGCCTCAGCTACGAGTACATCGCCCGCACCATGCCGACGCTGGAGCCGGCGCTGGCCGACGGCCGCATCGTCGTCTGCCATCTCGGCTCGGGCGCCAGCATGTGCGGCATCCATGCCGGCAAGAGCATGGACTCCTCCATGGGCTTCACCGCCGTTGACGGCCTGCCGATGGGGACGCGCACCGGCAATCTCGACCCCGGCGTGCTGTTGTACCTGATGCGCGAGAAGAAGATGACGGCCGACGACCTGGAGCGGCTGCTCTATCACAAGTCGGGCCTGCTGGGCGTGTCGGGCATCTCCAACGACATGCGGGTGCTGCTGGAGTCGAATGAGCCGGCGGCCAAGGAGGCCATCGACCTGTTCGTCTTCCGCATCGTCAAGGAGTTGGGGGCGCTGGCCGCCTCCATCGGCGGGCTGGACGCGGTGGTCTTCACCGCCGGCATCGGCGAGCGTTCGTCCCCCATCCGCCGGATGGTGTGCGAGCGGGCGGCCTGGATGGGCATCAAGCTGGACGAGGCGGCCAACGACGCCAACGCCCTGCGCATCTCCACGCCCGACAGCCCGCTGTCGGTGTGGGTGGTGCCCACCGACGAGGAACGCATGATCGCCCTGCACACCCTTGAGGTACTGAACGGAGGGGCCTGATACTACGGGCGGGGGCTCCCGAAACCCCCGCCCTTGTCTTTGGACGTTTTTTCCCATGAAGCTTCCACCCGTCATCGGCCATCGCGGCGCCGCCGCCCACGCACCGGAAAACACGCTCGCCGGCCTGCGCGCCGCCGCCGCGCAAGGCGTGCGGTGGGTGGAGGTGGACGTCATGCTGAGCCGTGACCGCGTGCCGGTGCTGGTCCACGACGATACCGTGGACCGCACCACCGATGGGACGGGCGCCATCGCCGATCTGACCTTCGACGCTCTCCGCCGGCTTGACGCCGGGTCCTGGTTTGCCCCCACCTTCACGGGCGAGCGCATTCCCTCGCTGGTCGAGGCGGTGGAACTGGCCACCCGGCTGGGCCTGGGCCTCAACCTGGAGATCAAGCCCTCTCCCGGCCGCGACGCGGAAACCGCCGAGGTGGCGCTGGCCACCCTGCGGAAGGTCTGGCCGCAAGGCGCCCCGTTGCTGATTTCCAGCTTCGAGCTGCCGTGCCTGGAGGTGGCGATGCGGGTGGCGCCCGACTGGCCGCGCGGCTACCTGCTGTGGGACCCGCCCGATGACTGGGCCACCCAGGCCGACCGGATCGCGGCGGCCACCTTGGCCGTCGAACAGGCGCGGCAGACGCCCGATACCATCGCCGCCCACATCGCCACCGGACGGCCGGTGCTGGCCTACACGGTCAACGATCCGGCACGCGCCCGCGACCTGTTCGCCTGGGGCATCGCGGCGGTATTCACCGACACCCCCCGCGACATCCTGCCGGTTGCTCCCCGGTAGGGGCGGTAGGGCAAAAAACAGTGCGCGTGGTACGATTAGACTCGTCCGACCGGCGATTTCCTCATATATCGTATCGCAACATCCCAAGGGCCGCCCGACGGGAACCGGCCAAGGTTCCGAGACGGCGCCGTTTGCTTGTCGGCGAGTGCCGCGTGTTGCCGTTTGGAGGGTTCGTTGAAGGCTCTGAAGCCTCTGTTGATGTCCGGTCGTGAGGTTCTGCCGCTGGTCGAAGGCGGCAAGGGCATCGCCGTTTCGGACGGGGTCAGCTCCGGCGCCTGGGCGGCGGCCGGCGGTATCGGCACCTTCTCCGGCGTCAACGCCGACAGCTACGACGACGACGGTAAACTTTTCGATCAGGTCTATCACGGCCGCACCCGGCGGGAGCGCCACGAGGAACTGATCGCCTACGGCGTTCGCGGCGGCATCGCCCAGGCCCGCGTCGCGCACGAGCAGTCGAATGGCCAAGGCCGCATCCACATGAACGTGCTGTGGGAGATGGGTGGGGCGGAGCGCATCCTGCACGGCATCCTGGAAGGGGCCAAGGGCCTGATCCACGGCGTGACCTGTGGTGCCGGCATGCCCTATCGCGTATCCGAGATCGCAGCGCGCTACGGCGTCCATTACTATCCCATCGTTTCCTCGGCGCGCGCCTTCCGCGCCCTGTGGCTACGCGCCTTCCACAAGTTCCGCGACCTCTTGGGCGGCGTGGTCTACGAGGACCCGTGGCGGGCCGGCGGCCACAACGGCCTGTCCAACTCCGAAGACCCCAACCAGCCGGAGGACCCGTTCCCCCGCGTGCTGGCCCTTCGCCAGATGATGGCCAGCTTCGGCCTGACCGACGTGCCGATCATCATGGCCGGCGGCGTGTGGAACCTGTCGGAGTGGGAGGATTGGATCGACAATCCCGACCTCGGCCCCATCGCCTTCCAGTTCGGCACCCGGCCGCTGCTGACCAAGGAGAGCCCGATCTCCGGTGCCTGGAAGCACCGTCTGCTGACGCTGCAGGAGGGGGATGTCTTCCTCAACCGCTTCTCGCCGACCGGCTTCTACTCCTCGGCGGTCAACAATCCCTTCATGCAGGAGCTGCGCGAGCGGTCGGAACGGCAGTTGGCCTTCTCCGTCGAGGCAGTGGCCGAGCACGACACCGAATTCCTGTACGGCCCGCGTGGCCGCTCGGTGTTCCTGACCGCCCACGACAAGGAGCGGGCCGACGCCTGGATCGCCGCCGGCTTCACCACGGCGCTGAAGACCCCGGACAACACGCTGATCTTCGTGGCGCCGCAAAAGGCCGAGAAAATCCACAAGGATCAGGTGGACTGCATGGGCTGCCTGTCGGCCTGCACCTTCTCCAACTGGTCGCAGGCGGAGAACGGTTCGACCGGTCGCAAGGCCGATCCGCGCTCTTTCTGCATCCAAAAGACGCTCCAGGCGGTGGGCCACACCGACGACTGCGAAAACCAGCTGATGTTCGCCGGGCACAACGCCTACCGCTTCGCCAGCGACCCGTTCTACAAGGACGGTTTCATTCCGACGGTCAAGCAACTGGTGGACCGCATCGCCAGCGGCGACTGATGGCGTTCGAAACGGTGCACCCGACCGGCCACCGGCAGCGAAGGTGGCTGGTATGGGCATGCCCCGCTTTCAGGAAACGCTGATGTGGCTGATCTGTCGGGATTTTAAATTTTTTGTAGCGTGTAATTTTCAGCGTTGGCTCGCGGCGGTATTCCTCTAAAATGCTGGTCTTGCCAGCAAGATTCGATGATCACACCATGAGCGATCCCCTTATCGCCACCGCGGGCCAGGGACTCCAGCCGCTTTATCCGCAGATGGCCGCGCGGCTCGATTCGGTCGAGTCTCTGAGGGAACTATCAGCGGCGATGCGGATGATCGTCGAAGAGGTGGTCCGGCTTTATCCCGCCGACAAGGTCCGTCAGGCGGCCAAGCTGGTGGCGTCCGAGCATATGGCGTTGCTGAAGGACATGGCCGCCGACGCCAACATGGAAATGGCCCGCATTGTCTCGAAGAAGCAGGTGCTGTTTCTCTTGGCGGCGACCAAAGGCTGCCCGCCGTGCGCTCCCGCCCCGATGGCGGCCAGACCGCCGGCTCCGGTCCCCGCCCCGCCCCCCCTGCCGGCCCCCTCATCCGACGCGGCGGTGGCGGAGGACAGCACCCCGTCGTTCGAGGTGGACGGCCAGACCATCGACGTTTTCTTCCCCGACTTCCTGGGCAAGTACGTGGCGTGGCAACTGTCGCCCTTCCATGTCACCCAGACGCGCAACCCGTCGCGCCTGCCCTGCTTCCTGGCGCCCGATTTCGCCGACCGTCTGGCCGCCGTGATCCGCATGATCGTCGGACCGCACCTCCTGGAATACCGGGTGATGAAGGTGCGGCTGGTGGAAACCTTCAACATCGCCGACCAAGGGCTGCCGGTGATGGTGGAGATCGTCCAGCGCCCCAACGACAACCCGATTCACCACACCTGGGACATCTTCTGGCAGCCTCCCGCAAATGGAGCCAAGCCGGCACCGAACGACCGCCGGGGCAAGCTGCTGGACAGCGCCTGGGCGCGGCTGAACGCCGCCGGCTTCGGCGAGTTGACCGAGCGCGACATCGACGTGATTCGCAGCCTGATCCGCCTGCCGGTGGCGCGGGCCGTTGAGGAACTGTCCGCCGCCCGCGACTGCCTGGTAAAGATCCGCGACGGCCGGATGCGCCCGGCCTACATCCGCGAGCGCATCGAGAAGATGGTGCTGGGCAGCGACACGCCGCGCTATATGGCGGAACTGATTCTGCTGAAGCTGGTGGCCGAGGACCCGCTGTTCTTCAACGACGAATGGGCCAAGTGGTTCTCCACCGGCTTCCGCGACCGCCCCGACGCCATCCCCCTGTTCAACCGCTGGTACGAGGACGTGCGGGCGGCGGTGGGGTGATATTTCAGCATATCTGCAATATGTTGTTATCAGTGCTGTTTGTTCGCACCATCATTGCCAATCGGCAGATTAGCGCCAGCATTGAGTGTGCTGGCTTGACAAGCACAACTGGGCAGCATATAAACTGCCCCTCTTCAGGGGGAAATCCATGCCTATCACGCTGAATTCCCAGTTGGTTGACGAGTACGCGACCCTGATCCGAGTGGAGGGTGTGCGCGATGTGTCCCACTGGACTCTGCCGAACAACGGTGTGCCTTTCGATGAAAACGCTGCCCTGTCTTCGTTTTGTGAAGACATGAATGGGTTGTTTGATATGACATATTTTGCAATCAACGCGATTGCCAGCAAGTAGAAAAAGCGATGCCGTCCGAAGAATTTCTAGACGACGTTGCTGAATCGGCGTCGGAGCAGGAGGAAATAAAGCGTTCGAAGCTTACAATGCGAAGCTTTTCCGTCTGGGGATGGAGCGCGCGGATCGGTTTAAAATCGCGGGCTACACCATGAAGTGGTGGAGCAAGATCAAGCCAATTCAGATCAGCCCCATCGCCAATCTCTCTTCCAATCTGATCAAACGCAGCTTGTTGGTTAACGCCGATTTCGCGCTTATAATCGCGTTGTCAATTGCTAAAATTGATCGCACCTCCGTTGGGAATCGCTTGTCGCGGGCGCTTCTCTACTGCGCGCATTACCGCGATCTTGACGGCGGCATTATGGCCATGGAAATGGAGACGCTGGCCAGGGCCTGCCCCAAGGTTGGCGCGCCGCCGGTGCCGACGCACTGACGGCGCAATTCCCCCTCACAAGATAAACTTCGACAAATCCGCGTTCTTGGCCAGCGCGCTGACCTTCTCGCGGACGTAATCGGCGTTGATGGTGAGGGTTTTGCCGCTGTTGTCGGTGGCGGCGAAGCTGATTTCCTCCAACAGCCGCTCCAGCACCGTATGCAGCCGCCGGGCGCCGATGTTCTCCACCGCCGTGTTGATCTCGGCGGCCAGCCGGGCCAACTCGTCGATGCCGTCGTCGGTGAAGTCGAGCACCACCTCCTCGGTCGCCAGCAGCGCCTTGTACTGCTTGATCAGGCTGGCTTCCGGTTCGGTCAGGATGCGGCGAAAGTCGTCCTGGGTCAGCGCCTTCAGCTCCACCCGAATCGGCAGGCGGCCCTGAAGCTCGGGCAGCAAATCCGACGGCTTGGCGAGGTGGAAGGCGCCGGACGCAATAAATAAAATGTGGTCGGTCTTGACCGAGCCGTGCTTGGTGGCGACCGTGGTGCCCTCGATCAGCGGCAACAGGTCGCGCTGCACCCCCTCGCGGCTGACGTCGGCGCCGCCGCGATGCTCCGACCGGCCGGTGATCTTGTCAATCTCGTCCAGGAAAACGATGCCGTTCTGCTCCACCGCCGAGATCGCCTCGGCGACCACCTTTTCCTGGTCCAGGAGCTTGTCCGATTCCTCGGCCATCAGCACGTCGTAGGATTCCTGCACCGCCATGCGGCGGGTCTTGGTGCGGCCGCCGAACGCCTTGCCGAAGATGTCGCCCAGGTTGACCATGCCCATCTGGGCGCCGGGCATGCCGGGAATGTCGAAGGTGGGCAGGCCGCCCATGCTGTTGTCGGCGACCTGGATTTCCACTTCCTTGTCGTTGAGCTGGCCCTCGCGCAGCATCTTGCGGAA
>DASPMK010000044.1:0-6104 GCA_035627075.1 Azospirillaceae bacterium | reverse complement strand
GCCGAGGTTGTGTCGGCGGCCACCTGCTTGAAGCTCTGCACCAGATCGGCCGCGCGGGTGGTGTTGGTTACCAGAAGCGTGGTGGTTTCGCCGGCACCGTCGATAAAGCGGTCGAAATCGGCCTTGCGCATGCGGCCCGATACCGCCAACTCGCGCAGCTTGCCGATCTCGTCGGCAAGGAAGGTGGCGCTGGTGAGCGCGATGCCCAGCGGGGTGTTGATCTCATGCGCCACGCCGGCGATCAGCTGGCCGAGCGAGGCCATCTTCTCGGCCTGCACCAAGCTGGCCTGGGTGCGTTCCAACTCGGCCAGCGCGTTTTCGGCCGCCTCCTTGGCCTCCTGCACCGCTTCCAAAGCCCGCTTGCGCTCGGTGATGTCGTAGAACCAGACGATCAGCACCGGCTGGCCCTCGTATTCCATCGGATCGATGGAGACGAGGCCCCACTTGGTCCGCCCTTCGGCGTCGCGGAATTCCACCTCGGCGTTGCGCACGCAGCCTTGGGTGTGGACGCAATCGACGAGTTGGGACAGATGATGCGGATCGGCGTAGAAGGCGCCGGCGTCGCGCGCGGCCACCTCGTCGCGGCTGACGCCCAGAAGGTCGGCCTGACGCTGGTTACAGTAGACGACGCGACCGGACTCCGTGGTGATGATGACGCCGACGGGACTGGTATCGAGCAGGTGGCGCAGACGCTGTTCCGAGGCGCGGCTGGCGGCTTCCGCGGCTTGGGTCTGGCGCAACGTCTCCTTTATCTGTTTTTCCGCGAGCCGAAAGCCCAGGACCTTGCGGATGGTGGCTTCCAGGTCGGTGAAGTCGATGGGTTTGGTGACGAAGTCGAAGGCGCCGCGGTTCATCGCGGTGCGGATATTGGTCATGTCGCCATAGGCCGACACCATCACCACCCGCACGTCGGGCGCCACGTCAGGCAGGCGCGACAGGAACGTCAGGCCGTCCATGCCCGGCATGTTGATGTCGGACATCACCATGTCGATGTCCGGACTGGTGCATAAGGTATCAAGCGCCTGCTGCCCGTTGTGAGCGAACAAAAAGGAGAACTCCCCCGCACGCACGGCGCGGCGGAAACGCTGCGTGATCAGGGACTCGACATCGGGTTCGTCGTCGACGACCAGTATCTTCGCGGTCATCATTCCTCCGCCTTCAACCTCCGCCGGTCACGCTTCGGCCAGGGCGGCCAGGCGCGCCTTGAGCGCGTCGAAGTCGATGGGTTTGGCAATCAGATCCTCAGCCCCCAATTCCGTAGCCCGGCGGCGGTTTTCCTCGTCGCCATAGGCGGTCACCATGACGACGGGCAGGTTGGCCCAGCGCTCCTTGACGGACTTCAGAAGCTCCAGGCCGCTCATGCCCGGCATGTTGATGTCCGACAGGATCAGCATCACCCGCGGCCGCTCGATCTCACCGACGCGAACCAGCGCGTCCTCGGCGCAGTGGGCGAATTCCAGGCAAACCGACCCGTTGCGCAGTTCACGGCGAAACCGTTGGCGGAACAGATCCACCACGTCCTGCTCATCGTCGACCACCAGGATCTTCGTGGGCGTGTTCACGCAAGAGCCTCCACTGATTGTTGGCTGCTGGGTTGGGTCTGGTGGATCGCCTTGCGGGGCAGGACCACGGTAAACTCGGTATACCGGCCTTCTTCCGATTCCACCGTGAACTGACCGCTGTGCTGCTGGACGACGACGTCGTAGGACAACGACAGGCCCAGGCCCGTTCCCTCGCCCGGCGGTTTGGTGGTGAAGAAGGGATTGAAGATTTTTTCGCGCGCCGACTGAGGGATGCCGGTGCCATTGTCGCGCACGCGGATCTCCACGGCGTCGCGTCCCCACGAGTCGCGCACCGACCGCGACGTTACGGACAGTGCCGGTTCGAAGGAGGCCTCGGCGTTGTCCTGTTTACGCTGGTGAATGGCGTAGAAGCCATTGGCGAACAGGTTGAGAAGGACCCGCGTCACCTCTTGTGGCGCCACCTCGGCGTTGCCGGTGGCGGGGTCGAGATTGCGCAGCATGTTGACATTGAAGTCGGGCTTTTGCGCCCGCATGCCGTGATAGGCGAGGTTGAGCGCCTCCTCGATCAGCGCGTTGATTTCCGACGAGACGCGCTCGCCGGTCGAGCCGCGGGAGTGCAGCAACATGCCTTTGACGATGCCGTCGGCCCGCTTGCCGTGGTCGCGGATTTTCTGGAGGTTGCCCGTCAGCATCTCCACGATGTCCTCGATATCGGCGCGACCGTTGTCGTCCAGCGCTTCGGCCGCCGGCGCCACCGCCTCCTTCAGCTCCTCCAGAAGTTCCACCGACAGCTCGGAGAAGTTATTGACGAAGTTCAGAGGATTTTTGATCTCGTGGGCGATACCGGCGGTCAACTCGCCGAGCGATGCCATCTTTTCCTTGACCACAAGCTGCTGCTGGGTCTGGTGCAACTGCTCCAGCGACTCTTCCAGATCATGAGTTCGCTGGGCCAGTTCGCGGGTGCGTTCGGCTACCTGATCTTCCAGAAGGCGGGTGTTGAACACCAGCTTTTGCTGGTAAACCCCCGTCAGCCACGCACCGCCGGACACCACGATCACCGCGCCCACCATGATGATCAGGAACCATTGAATGGTCTGCTGGGCGTCGTTGGTGGCCTGGTCGGAACGCCCCCGCGCGTCGGTCACCGCGGATTGCGTCATGTCGGCCAGCACACCCGTCACACGGTCGAAGATCTCGTTGAAAGGACGGATGAAGGCCACGGAACTGGCGAAATCAATTTCCAGCATCCAGCTTACCCAATCGACCGCTACCTTGTATTCGCGAAGTTGGTCGACAGCCTGATTGATGGCTTCTGCCTGTCGTTCGTTGGCGAAGTTGTCGCGGTAAATGCCCAGTTCCCCAATGACCCGATCCACCTCGCCACCCAACTGCACGAGACCACCGGCGATGTCGGCATCCTTGATGCCCGCCGCCTGGAGCGTTGTCAGCCGGTACAGGGTGGCGTTGATGGTTTGCACTCTTTGGGCGATCTCGGCCACCTTGACGCTGCCGTCAAGGTTGTGTGTCACGATCTGGCGAATTTGCCCGACCACGGTGGTCAGGCCGGCGTTGCCCAAGTAGAGAATCAGCCCCATGAGGAGCACCGCGACGACCGGAGCGGCGGCGACCCAGACGGCAAAATGGAAACTGTTCCCGGACCGGCGGGATTTTTCGGCGGTATCGGGCATCGGATGGAAAACCTCGGGGCGACACTCGATGAACCCGAAGTGTGCCCCAACCGGGACGTGTCCACAAGGAGTTCATGGCGTTGAAGTAAAGAGTGCAGCCGGTCCGCCGTCTCCCTTTGGTGTCGCGCGGCTTGACGGCGATCAAGGCGCGCGGGACATCGTGGGCCGAACCTGGGGGCCGGTGCGAAGAATCAGCCAGGTTTTATTCCATGGTCCCCTTGACCCCATCCCTATGCATCCTCCCCCGGATCGTCCCCTTCGCCTATGGCTTCCGGCCTTTTTTCCTTTTGGGCGGGTTACAGGCGCTCCTGACCGTTGCCGTCTGGGTTCTGGCCGTTACCGGCCACCTGGGCGCCGCTCTGCCGCCGGCCTCGTGGCATGGCCATGAAATGGTGTTCGGTTTCGCCATCACCGCCGTGGCCGGTTTCCTGCTGACCGCGGTGCCCAACTGGACCGGATCGGTCGGGCTCAGCGGGCGTGGGCTGGCGGCGCTGGTGGCTCTGTGGCTGGCGGGGCGCCTTGCCGTCGTGCCCGGCATTGGAGTGCCCGAGGCGACGGCGGCCGTGGTCGACCTTGCCTTCCTGCCAGCCCTGGCGCTCGCGCTGGCATCGCCGCTGGTTCGTGCCCGCAAGCTGCGCAACCTTGTGTTCCTGCCGATCCTGGCGGTGCTGTGGGTGGCCAACCTGCTGATCCATCTGGAATGGCTGGGCTGGACCGCGACCGCGGCCACCGGGCTTCTGCTGGCGATCAATCTCGTGCTGGTGATGATCGCGGTCATCGGCGGGCGGATCATCCCGCTGTTCACCCAGAGCGGGCTGCGTCAGGCCGGCGTGGAAGTGACCATCGCGCCGCGGCCGATCCTCGACCGGCTGGCGCTGGGCGCTCTGATCGCGATGGCCGCGGTCGATCTGGTTTTGCCCGACGGCATCGCGGCGGGAATGGCGGCGTTGGCGGCGGCGGGGCTGCATGGCGCGCGGCTGGCCGGCTGGCGGGGGGGGCGGACCCTCGGTCGCCCCATTCTGTGGGTGCTGCACGTAGCCTACCTGTGGCTGCCGTTGGGGCTGGCGTTGAAGGGAATCTGGTTTCTGGCGGCGCCCGCCTTCGCAGCCGGGTGGCTCCACGCGCTTACCGTCGGCGCCATCGGCACCATCATTCTCGGGGTGACCACCCGCGTTGCCCTGGGGCACACCGGACGGCCACTGGTGGTGGCGCGGCCCATCGCGCTGGCCTATGGGTTCGTCACGCTGGCGGCGGTGGCGCGCGTGGTGGCATCCGGCCTGGGCGGTGCCGCGTATGAGGCTGGTCTCATGCTGTCGGGTGGGGCATGGGTGGCGGCGTTCTCCTTGTTCCTGTGGGTCTATGTCCCGATTCTCCTGGCGCCGCGCGCCGACGGTCGACCGGGCTGAGGTCCCCCGGCACCGCAGGCGGTTTCGGGGCGGTGAAAGGGGGTTGTGGCGCATTGTCGAAGTGCAACAACGTTTCACGCATGGTAATCTCTTGAACGGCAACCTGGCCTCAACGAACGTATGAACCGCCAACGAGATGACCGCTGACAAGGACTCCTCCACCATCTCCTGCTCGGGCCTCGCCGGCCTGATCGATCAGGTGGCGCGCGGTGTCTACTGCCTTGCCTGG
Organism: Azospirillaceae bacterium; assembly: GCA_035627075.1. Classification (GTDB taxonomy): domain Bacteria; phylum Pseudomonadota; class Alphaproteobacteria; order Azospirillales; family Azospirillaceae; genus DASPMK01. The sequence continues at coordinate 1,258 of DASPMK010000044.1, read as the reverse complement.
GCGGGTGATCTCAATCCGGCGCAGTGGGCGGCGCTACGCTACTTCCGCAAGGCGCAGCCGACGCGGCGGACCATCGGCGCCTTCGCCGAGTTCCAGGGCGTAGGGCAGGCCAGCGCGTCACGCACCATCGCCTCTTTGATGGACAAAGGCTTTTTGCGGCGCGGCACCGATCCGATGGATCGTCGCCGCGCGGTGGTCGAACTGACGGACAAGGGAGCGCACGTCATCAGCGACGACCCGCTGCTCGCCCTTGTCCGCGCGCTGGAGCGGCGCCCGGAAACCGAGCGCGAGGTCGCGGCCAACCTCCTCTCGGAAGTGCTGGTGGAACTCCTGGATCTGCGCCGGGGCACGCAGGCCACGGGAACCGATCACGGCTGACGGGGGAGGGGCAAGGTAGCGATCAGGGCGTCCACCTGCGCCAGAAGCGGTTCGCGCTCGACCGGCTTGTAGAGGATGGCGTCGGCGCCGAAAGTTTCGGCCAAGGTTTCCGTCTGGGACAGGGGTACCATCGGGCTGCCGCCCGACACCGCCAGGAAGCGCGTGCGCGGATGCGAGGCTTTGACCGTGCGCAGGAAAGTGATGCCGTCCATCTCTGGCATCCACACGTCCACCACCACCACGTCGAACGCCCAGCGCGATAGGCACTCGACTCCCTCCCGGCCGTTGGCCGCGGCGGTCACATCGTGGCCGGCGCGCCTCAACTCCGCCGCCAGCGAGCGGCGCACCGCCTCCACATCCTCGATGACCAGGATGGCCACCATCATTTTATCTCCTTAAGCCTAAGGTTTTATAGGCTAGAGAACCGGCACGGACAAGGTGATGGTCGTTCCCCGGCCGGGGAGGCTGGATACTTCAAGGGCGCCCTGCCAGCGGGTAACCAGATGCCGAACGAGCGACAGCCCCAGGCCCGCTTGCCTTTCCGCCGATTTGGCGAGAGGGAAGGGGGCGGAGAGGTGGGCCAGTGTATCGGTATCCATGCCGCGACCGGTATCGGCCACCGTCATACGGAAATGATCGCCGGCGGCCAGTTCCGCCCGTTCCAGTTGGATGTCGACCACGCCAACGCCGTCCATCGCGCGGGCGGCATTGGCGACAAGATGGCTTAATACCTGGAAGACCTCGTGCGTTGAGGCGTCAACCTGCCCGTGGTCCACGACCAGACGCGCGTGGATATCGATGGTGGCGGCGCAAGACGCCCCCCGGACCAGGGCGATGGCGCCGGCCACCGCTTCGGCGAACGCCACCGGCCGCGTTCCCG